>JAFTMU010000006.1 GCA_017452215.1 Clostridia bacterium | reverse complement strand
GCCTCGGGCGCTGCCATTCAATGCCTGAACACCGTTCTGGGCGTTGACGAGTACATGGGGCTGGAGATTTAAAAAGGGTAAGAAGAATTTTTATGGGGAAAGGAGCTTCTTGAAAGAAGCTCCTCTCCCGCCATGCTACGCATGGCTTACCCCTTCTCCGCAAGAACTTTTTAAACAAGGAAAAATCAAGAATAGATTTGTTACTGATCTGCGCTATTCGTTTGTGCGGTCACTGTGAGGGAATGTCTTTGCACTGTTCCGCAGATTAGCTCCCGCAAGTTTCTAGGGACCACCACCCTAAAAACTCCATCGAGTTAGTTTTCCTGAGCTTTGCTAAACCTACACTGAATTTACAGGCTTCCCAGCGCAGTAACGATTTTATTTGTGATCCCCTTCGGTGAAAGTTCTTGAAGGGAAGGGTGTGGGAAGGGAAACTTCTTTCAAGAAGTTTCCCTTCCCACGGAGAAAAAACAAGAAAAGGAAGAAAATATGAAGATGATAGCAGGCGGCGTGTGTGCCGCAAAGGGTTTTTTAGCGAACGGCATTCACTGCGGGATTCGCAAGAACAAGCAAAAGCGTGATCTTTCGCTGATTTACAGTGAGGTTCCTGCCAATGCGGCGGCGGTATACACCACGAATCTTGTCAAGGGGGCTCCTTTGGCGGTGACCCGCAGGCATTTGCAGAACGGTGTAGCGCAGGCGGTGATCTGCAACAGCGGAAACGCCAACACCTGCAATGCAAACGGCATTGAGATCGCCGAGGCGATGAGCGGACTTCTGGCGGAAAAGATGAATATTTCTGCCGAGGACGTGGTGGTTGCCTCCACGGGTGTGATCGGGCAGCCGCTTGATATTACGCCTATCAAGGAAGGCATTCCCTCCTTGGTGGCAGGGCTCAGTGCCCAAAACGGCGCTCTTGCCGCCGAGGGCATCATGACCACCGACACCAAGAAGAAGGAGGTCGCCGTCAGCTTTGAGGTGGGCGGTGTGACCTGTCATCTTGGCGGTATTGCCAAGGGCTCGGGCATGATCCACCCCAACATGGCGACCATGCTGGTTTTTATCACCACCGACTGCAAGATCTCCTCCGGGATGCTGCAAAAGGCGCTTTCCTCCGACGTGCAGAACACCTTCAATATGGTGAGCATTGACGGAGATACCTCCACCAACGATATGGTCACCGTGCTTGCCAACGGCATGGCGGGGAATTGCGAGATCGATTCCGAGGGCGCAGAGTTTGACGTCTTTATGAAGGCGCTCAACACGGTCACAGTGGCTCTTTGCCGCATGATCGCAGGGGACGGCGAGGGAGCAACCAAGCTCCTGGAATGCCGTGTGACGGGCGCAGACGATGAGGCAGTGGCAAAGACGGTTGCCAAATCGGTGATCTGCTCGTCTCTCACCAAGGCTGCCATGTTTGGCGCTGACGCCAACTGGGGCAGAGTTCTTTGCGCCATCGGTTACAGCGGCGCCAAGGTGGACGTAACACGGGTGGGTGTTTCCTTTGTTTCGAAAAAGGGAGAGATCGAGGTCTGCCGTGACGGCTCGGGCGTGGATTTTTCCGAGGAGAAGGCAAAGGAAATTCTTTTGGAGAGTGAGATCGAGATCCGTGTCTCCTTGGGTGAGGGTGCCTTTGGTGCTACCGCCTGGGGCTGCGACTTGACCTATGACTACGTAAAAATCAACGGAGATTACAGAACGTAAGACGGAGAGAATATCATGGCTATGAACATTTCCAATGCGGACCGTGCAAGGATCCTGGTCCATGCGCTGCCCTACATTCAAAAATACACGGGTAAGATCATCGTGGTCAAATACGGCGGCAACGCCATGACCAACGAGAAGCTGAAAAACTCGGTGATGCGGGACCTGATCTTGCTTGCCTTGGTCGGCGTCAAGGTGGTATTGGTCCACGGCGGCGGTCCTGAGATTACCGAGATGCTTTCCCGCATCGGCAAGACCACCGAGTTTGTAAACGGTCTGCGTGTCACCGACCGTGAAACGGTGGAGGTGGCGCAGATGGTGCTCTCGGGCAAGATCAACAAGAGCCTTGTCAACCTCATTCAGAACATGGGCGGCAAGTCATTGGGACTTTCGGGCGTGGACGGACATATGATCGAAGCCCGTGCCAAGGACGAGAGACTCGGGTTCGTGGGTGAGATCACCGAGGTCAACGTCCAGCCGATCCTTGACGTGATCGACAAGGGATACATTCCCGTGATCTCCACCATTGGCTGTGATAAGGAGGGCAATATCTACAACATCAATGCAGATACTGCCGCCGCAAAGATCGCAGGGGAGCTGCACGCCGAGGCGCTCATTTCCATGACCGACATCAGCGGTATCCTCATGGATAAGGATGATCCCTCCACGCTCATTCCCTGCATTACCATCGAGGAGGCGCCCCGTCTTGTACAGGAGGGCGTCATCAGCGGCGGAATGCTGCCCAAGGTGGAGTGCTGTGTCAACGCCGTGAAGTGGGGCGTGCACCGTGTGTTCATCATCGACGGCCGCATCAGCCACTCGATTCTCATTGAAACGCTCACCAACGAGGGCATTGGAACCATGTTCGTCCGTGAGTGTGATAAACCCCAAGAGGAAAATTGATATGAATACCTTTGAGCTTGATCAGAATTATATTGCGAACACCTACGCCCGTTTTCCCGTAGAGATCGTCTCGGGGAAGGGCAGCATCGCCACGGACAGTGACGGAAAAGAATATATTGATCTTGGCACGGGTATTGCGGTCAACACCTTCGGCTACTGTGACGAAGAATGGACCGCTGCCGTGACCGAGCAGCTGGGGCACTTTCAGCACACGTCCAATCTTTATTACTCTGCGCCCTCTGCCCGTCTCGCCCATGAGCTTTGCCTGCGCACGGGAATGAAAAAGGTCTTTTTCTGCAATTCGGGTGCGGAAGCCAACGAGTGTGCCATTAAGGCGGCACGCAAGTACGGCACCGAGAAAAAGGGCAAGGATGCCTACGGGATCCTCACCCTTTGCAACAGTTTTCACGGAAGAACCATCACCACGCTCTCTGCCACGGGACAGGACAGCTTCCACCAGCTCTTCACTCCCATGACCCCAGGCTTCGTTCATGCGCCTGCAAACGACTTGGGCGCAGTGGAGCGGATCGCAAAGGAAATGCCTCTTGCCGCTATCATGTTTGAGGTGGTGCAGGGCGAGGGCGGTGTCAATCCCCTGACTTCGGAGTTTGTAGCGGGACTTGTAAAACTTGCAAAGGAAAAGGATATTCTTCTCATTGCCGACGAGGTGCAGTGCGGAAACGGACGCACGGGTGAGCTTTACGGATACATGAATTTTGGCATGACTCCCGATATCGTTACCACGGCAAAGGGCTTGGGCGGCGGACTCCCCATTGGCGCTTGCATGCTGGGAGAAAAGGTGGAAAGCATCTTTGCTCCCGGGGACAACGGCTCTACCTTTGGCGCAAATCCTGCAGTTTGCGCAGGGGCGTTGAATATTATTTCCCGTTTGGATGCAGCCATGCTGGAGGGGGTAAGGGAAAGATCCAAGCTGATCTTTGACACCTTGCAGGGCAAAAAGGGAATTGTCAGCGTGACGGGCATGGGACTGATGATCGGTGTGGAGACCGAAAGACCTGCATCGGACGTGATCGCCGCCTGTCGGGAAAAGGGCGTGTTGGTGATCAAAGCCAAAAACAAGGTGCGCCTGTTGCCCGCTCTCAACATTCCCATGGAACAGTTGAAAACGGCGCTGGGGATTCTCCTCGCTGCCGCTCAAGAATGAGAAGCGAAAGGAATATGATGATGAATCTGAAGGGCAGAAGCTTTTTAAAGCTGCTTGACTATACTACCGAGGAGATCGAGGGGCTCTTGGCGCTTGCCGCCGAATTGAATGCGCAAAAGAAGCAGGGGATCCCGCATCGGTTGCACGAGGGCAAGAATATCGCTCTGATCTTTGAAAAGACCTCCACCCGTACCCGCTGCGCCTTTGAGGTGGCGGCACGGGATCTTGGTATGGGCGTGACCTATCTTGATCCTACCGGATCTCAGATCGGTAAAAAGGAAAGCATTGCCGACACCGCCCGTGTGCTTGGCAGAATGTACGACGGTATTGAATACCGTGGCTTTGGACAGGGGATCGTGGAGGAGCTGGCGCAGTATGCGGGGGTTCCCGTTTGGAATGGGCTGACCAACGAGTTCCATCCTACGCAGATCCTGGCGGACTTTTTGACCATCCGTGAGCATTTTGGTGCTCTCAAAGGG
>JAFTMU010000099.1 GCA_017452215.1 Clostridia bacterium | reverse complement strand
AGTGCTGGAAAAAGCGGGATTTCGTGTTGCGATCCTTTCTCAGCCCGATTACAAAAGCCGTGACGCTTTTATGGAATACGGGCGTCCCCGTCTTGGCTTTTTGGTCACCTCGGGAAACCTTGACAGCATGGTTGCCCATTATACCGCCGCAAAAAAGAAGCGTTCCTTTGATTATTACTCCCCCGGGGGAGTGATGGGCAAGCGTCCCGACAGAGCGGTGATCGGCTATTGCAACCGCATCCGTGAGGCCTACGGTGACGTGCCGATCATCATTGGCGGCTTGGAGGCCTCCCTGCGCCGCTTTGCCCACTACGATTATTGGGACAACAAGGTGCGCCGCTCCATTTTGGTGGACAGCACCGCAGATATCCTCACCTACGGCATGGGGGAAAACATCCTTTTGCGCCTAGGGGAGCTTTTGGACAAGGGAGTTCCCATCAAAAAGATCCGTGACGTGAGAGGAACGGTGTATCTCTGCAAGCCCGAGGATGCGCTGCATTATCCTGTGGCTGCTACCTACGATTACAACGATTTAAAGACCGACAAACGGCTGTATGCCGAAGCCTTTGGCGAGCAGTACAAAAATCAAGATTCCATCAACGGGCGCATTATTTGCGAGCGATACGACGGAAAGCTCCTGGTTCAAAATCCTCCTATGCCCCCCTTGGAGCGTCGGGAATTAGACCGTGTGTACGCTCTTCCCTATATGCGGGACTATCACCCCGTGTACAAGGAAACAGGGGGAGTCCCCGGCATTGAGGAGGTCAAGTTCTCGGTCACCCACAACCGTGGCTGCTTTGGCGGCTGTAACTTTTGCGCTCTCGCCTTTCACCAAGGGCGCACCGTGCGCTCCCGCAGCATAGAAAGCGTGGTGGAGGAGGCAAGAAAGATCACCGCTCTCCCCGATTTTAAGGGGTACATCCACGATATCGGCGGACCGACGGCGAATTTCCGCTATCCTGCCTGCGACAAGCAGTTGAGGGACGGTGTTTGTGCAAGCCGCAAGTGTCTCGCTCCCAAGCCCTGCCCCAATTTGAAGGTGGACCACACGGAATATTTGCATCTCATTGAGGAGGTGGAGCGGCTGCCCGGGATCAAAAAGGTCTTTATCCGCAGCGGAATCCGCTTTGACTACCTGATGGCGGACAAAAACGACGCCTTCTTTGAAAAGCTGGTCAAAGACAACGTCAGCGGGCAATTAAAGGTAGCTCCCGAGCATTGCTCCGACGGAGTGCTCTCCTGCATGGGCAAACCCAATTTCGGAGTGTACCAGGCGTTTCGCAAAAAGTTTTTTGATATTACGAAAAGGATGGGAAAGGAGCAATATCTCGTTCCCTATCTCATGTCCAGCCACCCCGGCTCCACTGTTGAGGATGCCATCGAGTTGGCACTCTGCCTCAAACGAAACGGCTACGCCCCCGAGCAAGTGCAGGATTTTTATCCCACACCCGGAACAGCCTCCACGGTGATGTACTACACGGGCATCAATCCCTTGACCATGAAGCCTGTCTACGTTGCTACCGACTACCACGAAAAGCAGCTCCAAAGGGCTCTGTTGCAGTACAATCGCCCTCAAAACGCCGAGTTTGTCCGTGAGGCACTCAGGCGTGCGGGGAGAGAGGATCTGATCGGGTTTGGTCCCGATTGTCTCGTGCGTCCTGCCACGCAAAAAGCAGGCAGTAAAAAGCCGACGGTTGGGGACAAAACGAAAAACCCCTCCCAACGGTGGCAACGCAAGGCCGCCGCTCCCTCGGGGAGCACCAAGAAGCCTGCGTCCGTCAAGCGGGGCACCTCACAGGGCAAGCCCACATCCAAGCGGACAGCATCCAACAAAAAAAGGAAATAAGAAAGGAAGCCCTCGCAGGACAAAACATGCTTGCGGGGGCTCACATTGTAAACTAAAGGAACACAGTTTGTCAATTTGTACAAACTCTTTTGTATCGCTTTTTCTTTTGACCAAGAAGGCGCAAAATGAAAGAGGCTTCGCAAGCTCAGCCGCAATTGCAAGCAATTGCAGCTTGGCAAAAAGAGAAGCGCCGTTGAAGAATTTCGCCGCTTGCGAGCGGCGACCAACGCCCCACGCCGTTGGATCCGTGTCGCCTTTTGAAAAAGGCGGGCGAAAACTTTCGCCAAGCTGACGAAAGCCGATAGTTTTGTCTACAGTCTAAGCCCTCGCAAAAATCCTTATTTTTCGGGGGCATGTTTTTTTCTTGCGGAGCTTGTTTTCTATTTATGCTCCCTCGGGGAGAAGCATAGGATGCCGAGCAGATTTTTGGCGAACAGGGTGAGAATGGGGGCAAGGATCATTCCCAAAAGCCCGAAAAGATAAAAGCCTGCGTAGGTGGAAAACAGCATGAGCAAGGGGTGAAGTCCAAGGCTTTTTCCCACCAGCTTTGGCTCGGTGATCTGCCGCATCAATTCGATGGCAAGGTACAGGATCAAAATGCCAAAGCCCAAGTAAAAATTTCTGCCGAGCAACAGGATCACCGACCAGGGGACCATGACCGTTCCCACGCCGATAACGGGAAGCAGATCTGCAATCGCCACCAGCAATGCCAACAGGAAGGCATATTCGACGCCGAGAATCAGCAAGCCAATAAAAAGCATGGCGAAGGTGATGAGAAACAGCAGCAGATACGCCCTGAGGTAGCGAAGCGAAAAGCGTCTCATGCTTTCCCGAATACGGGGCAAGCGCCGGGCGGCGGAGCGAGGCAAAAGAGAGATCAGTCCCGCTTCGATGCGCTCTCTGTCCGTGCAAAAATAATAGCCTGCAATCAAGGTGATAAAAACGATAAAAAACACCGTGGGGAGCGATGTGACCAAGCCTCCCGCCAATTCGGGCAAGTGGGTGGCAAGAGAGGACAAAAGGCTGTTGAATGCGCCTGTGGCGGCGCCGAGAAGCCATTCGCCAAGGCTTCCCTCCCCGCCGTTTATCATACCGATCCCTGCCCCCAACCCATCGATGCGTGACATCCAATCCTCTACCGAGGCAAGCAAACGGTCGTCAAGGAGCAAGCGCTCTACCAAAGACCAAGCCTCCCCGATCAGGCGGCTGATCGCCTCCCACAGTCCCCATGCCCCAAGACCGACGAACAAAAGAAGCAGGAGCACGGTGACCGCCTTATGAGGCAGGTGCATACGGCGGGACAGGGTGCGGGACAGGGGACCAAGTCCCAGAGAGATCAGCCACGCCAACAAAAAGGGCAAAAAAAGCAGGAACGCATATCGAAAAAAGAAATAGACCAACACGCCGCCAAGAATCAGGGTGACCAGGATCGAGGCGATACGCTCCCAGCGAATTCCTTGCATCAATCTCCCTCCCCGTTCTTTTTTCTATACTATCATATCCAAGCCGTTTGTAAATTATTTCGCAATGCGGGAAAAACTATTGACAATCGGCTCTTTTTTTGTTACAATCTCTTATGAAGAAATCAAAAGGCAGGTACTGTATGGGAAACAACACCAGCAAAAGCAAGGCAAAGCAGCAACGCATGGCTGAACTTGCAGCGGAGAAAAAAAGAAAAGAAAATCAACTGATGTGGACGGTGGTGATCGCCGCTGTGGCATTTGTCCTCGTGGCGGCGGGAGCGGCGCTTTTGATTGCGCATCTGTCGGGCAACGGAATGGAAGAAGGCGGAGAGGATCTCTCTCAAAATCCCGTGATCTACTCCCTTGCCGACATCGAGGAATATAAAGAAACGAAAGAGGTCACCAAATTCGTCAAGCTCAACGTCAGCTACTCCGACGACAAGGGGCAGAGATACAACGGAGATATCATCGTGGAGCTTTCTCCCGAGGACGCTCCCATCACCGTGGAAAACTTCCAAAGCTTGGTGAGCGAGGGCTTTTACGACGGCTTGATCTTCCACCGTATTATTGAGGGATTTATGATCCAGGGCGGCGGCTTTGACGCCGAGATGAAGGAAAAGGATGCTGATTCCATCACGGGAGAATTCTCCTCCAACGGTGTGGAAAACAATCTTTTGCACGAGCGTGGGGTGATCTCCATGGCACGTACCAACGTGCCCGATTCCGCCTCCTCGCAATTCTTTATCGTTCACGAGACCAGCCCTCACCTTGACGGAAAGTATGCAGCGTTCGGGCGTGTGATCTCGGGAATGTCCTTGGTGGACGGGATTGCCGCCATGGCAACGGACGATAGCGACGTTCCGCTGAAATCTGCGTATATTACGAAAGCCTCCTTTGTGGAATATACTCCTGCCGACGAGAGCGGTGAGGACACTACCACAAGCTGGGAAAGTGTCTCTGAATAAATTGTAAAGGCAGAGGACGGCGCAAGGATCTTGCGCCGTCTGATTACTGACAAGCCCTGTTATAAAAAGGACAGTGCGTCAAAGCGTATAAACTTTTTAGCCGCTTTTTCTTTGCAAAAAAGAGACGCAAAATGAAAAAAGGCTTCGCAAGCTCAGCCGCAATTGCAAGCAATTGCAGCTAACAAAAAGAAACGCCGCAAGGGGAATTTCGCCCGTTGCGACGGGCGAGAGGGGCACTGCCCCTTCACCCCGCAAGCTTTTGAAAAAGCTTGACCAAAACTTTTCGTCAAAATGATAGTGCTGACTCCTTTGTCAGCAAGCTGACGGCGCAAGGATCTTGCGCCGTCTCCCTATTTGAGAAAGGACCGTTATGTTGGTTTTGATCACCGAACGCCCAAGTATTGCAAAGGATTTGACAAAAGCCTTGCACGATCGGGGTGTTTATCTGTTTTGCGTTCCCTATGAGACCGCTCTGTTCACCTGCGACAAAAAGGATACGGGCGGTGTGATCATTGATTGCGTACCGTCGCTGAAAGCGGGAGAGGAGCTTTGTGTGTGTCTGAGGGATCTATATTCCGAGATGCCCATTGCCGCCATTGTGAAGGCGGAGGACATTCCTCAAATGCCCGTGGACTTCATTTTAAGAGATACTGCAAAAGGCGCACTGACCGAGGGTATGCAGGAGGAATGCTATGAGTTCTGCCGTCTTTGCGGTTGGAATGAGCGTCCACTCTCCTGTCACGATCTTATGGTCGGGCGGCGGGACGAGGCGGTATACTACATGGGCTATGCTCTGCCGCTGGCTCCTATGGAAAAGGAGCTCCTGCGTTGCCTGTTTTACCGTTATCCCCGAGTGACGGATGCGGACGATCTTTTGACCCTTTGTGCGCCCTTTGAGCGCATCTCACGCTCTGCCCTTTCGGTTTGGATCTCCAACATCAATCGCAAGGCACGGCTCCTGGACCCCCGCCCCTTGATCCTTTGTCAATACGGAAAGGGCTATCGACTGCGGGACTATCTTTAACAAAAGAGAAGTGCGATAACAAAGCAACTCCTCTTCCACCACCTACCCCCGCAGGGGAAGGCACTTAAGTTCTCGCTTTACTTGGATAGATCTTTGGACAAGATCATCCCCTTGCAAAGCATTGCACCACACAATTTGGGGGTTCTAAATACAAAACAGTGGAACACCTACCAAGGGTGCGCCACTGTTTTTTTGTTTAGTGTTTCTTTTCTCCACTCTCTCCCTTAGAGAAAGAAAGCTTAAAGAGCTCCTCGGTGGCAAGACGGGTCTTTGCCACGACGCCCTGCTTTTTGGGGAAGCAATAATACAGGCAATCGTGAGTTCCGATGCTGATCATGTCCCCGATCTCGTACCAATAATAATCGGAATTGAGGCTATAAGAGAAGCGAGGCTTTTGTTCATAATGCAATTTCCCGTCGCACCCCGTCAAGACAAATCCGTTGTGGTCGTGGCGCAGGTGTCCCTCCCCCACCATGTAAAGCGCCTTGCGGTCAACGATCATAGCGATGGTGACGTCGGTATCCAGAAGATATTTCTTTTCCTCCAGCTCTCTCTTGACCGAGGCTCTTTGCCAATCAAACCAATCGGGAATGTGGGAAAACTCGGTGACGCCGTCCTCTGCCTCCATTTTTCCCAAGGGCGTCAAGGTATATTTTTTGCCGCAAGCATGGCAGGTAAGCGTGGTCCCACGTCCCTCCATTTTGCCCTCGGTCAGGCAATGGGGGCATTGATAAAGCACTCGGTCCAAGCCGTCGGCACGGTAGGGCTCGGTGATCTCCACTCGGTTTTCCAGCTGCCATTGGAAATGGTCAAAGGCGAAGGCTTGGTCGATAATGGCATCCAGCTCCTCCACACTCTTTTTTTCGATCTCCTGGGTGCTAAGCAAGCAGGTCACGTCGGCGTGGACCTTGACCTTGCGGTTTTTTAGCTCGTTATAAAGGGGAGTACGCAAAAAGGCGCCGTCGGTGTGCACCGAGATCACGGGAACCTTTAACAGTTTGAGCAACGCTCCCATCTTGCGAGGCAGGACCGTGGCACGGCCGTCAAAGCTATACCCCGCCTCGGGATACATCAGGACGCCGGTCTTCTTTTTGTTCAACATATAATTCATGTTGCGGATGAGCCCCAGGTCGCTGACGAATTTTTGGGTGGGAAAGCAGCCCAGCTGATGCATCAGCCACCCCTTGCCCACGAAGCCGTCGGTGGTGGTAACGATCCCATAGGGCATGGGGTAAAAAATAGCGGTCGCCATTTCAAGATCCAAGAAGCAGGAGTGGTTCATCAGGATCAGGTAGGGGCCCTTCCCCGCCTTCTCCATACCGTGCTTGGTGTAGGTGAATTTTGCCGGGATCAGATCCTTGATCGCCAGCACTCGCATCAGGGTTCGGAACAAGAGGTTTGGACGCTTGGGCTTTATGGGCTTTGGCCTTGGCAGAGCAATGACCTCATCATAGGTATTTGCCTTGATTTTGATATTCATAGCTTCCTCATCTTTATAAATTT
>JAFTMU010000098.1 GCA_017452215.1 Clostridia bacterium | reverse complement strand
GCAAAGCTTGGGGCTTTCCGAAGGAAATCTCGAATCCGCAACATACGGCGACAGGGTAAGACGGTTCAAGGATATCGGAGCATTGCTTTCGGTCTATCGCTCCTATCATATTTCCGATATCGGGCTTGATGTTTTCTTTTCAAAAGAAAATATGCGGGAAAGTGTCAGCATGCAACGAGACCACTATGTGCGCTTGATGAAGCTGCTGACCTGCTTCGATCGTGTCATCGACGGGGCGGTTTGAGTGGAAATTCACAACCGAAATGCGGGGGGCTACAAGGTGGATTCTTCGCTGAAAAACGTGTACGTGCTTGCCGGTGCGTTTACGGATGGCGATGCGGTCATTCCCGTCAAGCTGGAGGTCAAGGAATTTTCGGACAAAAAAAATACTCTCCACGTCGCCATTGCGCTGGAGAGAATACAAAAAGACGGGATCGTTAAGCAAGAGGACGTCTCGAAAGACGTTGCCCGACAATACTCTCCCCCGTCTGAAATTAGTATAGCAGATTATGCTCGAAAAATCAACCCCGAGGACACAAGTTTTACAAAATATTTTCCGCAGGAGTTGCTGACGGCGGCGCAGCGGTCTGCCGTGGGGCATCATGTTGTCATTCCCACAACAGATCTTCTTTCCGTCAAGATTGCAAAGGGGATGAGTGACAGCGAACGTGCCGCCATCCTGTCTCAAAAGTACTTGACAAACATTCCTACGGTGAGGGGCTTGCCAAGCCATATTTCCTCATGGGAAGAGATCAATCGTTATTTTGGCTCTGAAAAAAGAAAACTGATACAAAAAATTGCATTAGAATTTGGCGTATTCAAGGATTACAAAAACGAGGATATCGATCTTTCGTTTGAGTTTTCAAACAATAATTTCCGTGAAAGCTATGGTAAGCAAAAATATCGATTCGAACAATTTGCAAAGATGTTTTCTGTTTTTGATCAAGTCATTCACGCAGCAATCGGGATTGAGGTACACAAGAGGGAGGACTACAAGCCGGACATCACATTGAAACATGCCTACGTTTTGATCAGTGCGTTTCAAGACGGGGAATGGATCATTCCCGTGAAGCTGGAGATCAAAGAGTTTGCCGATAAAGCCAATTCTTTGTATGTAGCCGTTTCATTGGATGGAATAAAAATGACAGAGGTCTCTAAGCAAGGGACTACCGAAAACGGCGTTGCCCAAAACTCTCGCTCTGTCACCATTAGTATATCCGATTTGATGCAAAAAGTCAACCCTAAACATACAAACTTCACCAAATATTTTCCAAAAGCTTTCTTAACAGAGGCACAAAAAAGAGAGCTGCGTTCCCATTTTGAAAAGATGGCTTCTGAAGACGAATCTGCGTCAAGCGTCCGCTACCAACGCCGCAAAACCGACACACCGGAAGCAAACGAGGTTCTGCGAGAGCTTTTTGCAAACCATGAAAAGCTGTCAGGGTACGAGCAATATGCAACCGAATTGGCGGCTTATCAGAAGCTACAGCACCGTTTGGATCAAGAAACGGAAAGCATCGTCCGCTTGGATGCGAAGCTCGAAGCCCTCCGGGAGCAGCCGATGACAAGGAACACGAGAGCGGAGATGGATCGGCTGAACGAAACTCGCAACAAAACCCAACGATGGGTGGAAGAAATCAAACGGCGGATGTTTGCGATGGAGGCCAAACAGCTGGGTAAGGTCGTACGAGCTCTGCAAAAAGAGCATTCGCTG
>JAFTMU010000097.1 GCA_017452215.1 Clostridia bacterium | reverse complement strand
TACGTAAAGACCGTAGCTCTCCACTGTTCCCTCGATCAGCCCCTCTGCCAAAAGAGCCGCCCCCACAGTTTTCTCGTAGGTGGTGATCTCAAAGGGGGTCTCCTCCCCCTCGGCGTCCTTTACGATAAAGGTAAAAGTCTTTTCGACGGCTTCGCCGCCGTTTTCCTGTCCGTTACAAGCCGTTGTACAGAGTGCCATAGCCGCAATCAGCACCATACAAAGGAAGAACGACAAGATCTTTTGCAATTTTGTCATTTTCATTGTTTTGTTCTCCTTATAAAATTATTTTTTCTCCGAACCGGCGCTCGCAGTTGCTTTTGGAGTGTTTTTTGACGGCGGGTATTTCGACTCGGTGCAAAAGCGGTCGGCCTTCTCAGCTTAGCCATCAAGCACTTGAATCCTTGATGGCTATACCAATGACCTCTTTCCCGAATTTGCGGCATTCGGTAAGACTGCTTTCTTTTTTTGATGCACCTCACGGCGACGGGCTCGTACAGGAGTTTCACCTGTTTCCCCTGACCGTCCCCACAATTATAGCACAGACGACAAAAAAATACAAGAGAATTATAAAAAAGAGCCACTCGAAATATCGAATGACTCTTTGTTATCAATAGAAGGTAGCCACTTCCTGTGCGGGAGGAACGGCAAATTCGGTTTTGGTCACGTACAAAACAGGACCTTCCCCACGGTATAGCTTGTGCTTTTCGATCTTGATCTTTCCTGTCAAGATTGCCCAATCACGGGTTTTCAGTGCCGTTTTCTCTTCAAAAATGCACACCAGCGGATGAAAAGCGATATCGTCAGCGCAGCAGGTCATCACGTGTCTGCCTGCAAGCACGCTCTTATCTCCCATCGAGGAATCCTTTGCAACGATCCCCTTAAAACGGATCACCTTGCCCTCATACTTATCCATTTCCTCGGAAAGGTCCCGATAAAACAACGCATAGTCTCCGTCCTCAATATTGACCACGTCAGCGTTGAGATCAAACGGAAGCGGATCCTCGATTTCATCGTATTCCACATGTCCGTCGGGATAATCGTAGGTGATCGCCGCACGGCGGGAGATGCCTCTGACGATCCTGTGGATCTCCTCCTTGTCGATCTTTTCTGGGGTGCGGTTGAGCACTACCATTTCGGCATTGAGCAGCTTGTCCACCATCAATTGACGCATGTTTGCGTTATAAGAGATAAAGGTGGAGGCATCGGCAAACATCATCTCCTGGTAGATCCCCCAATGGTCGGGAAGATTCTCGTAGAGGGTTTTCATTTGCCACATACCGTTATATTCAATGATCACACGGTCCAATTTGTGCTTTTTGCTCAGCTCCGTCAAATACTCCTTGGTGAATTCCTCTTCATTTTCAACGGTTTCCAGGTAAACGTTCTTGCCCCAAAAACGGGAAAGATCAAACTCGTCGATGCCCTCCTCGCATTGAATGATCAAGGTTTTCTCCCCTGAATTAAACTTTTTGTCCTCCATGGATTCCTGAATGATATGGGTCTTCCCCCCCTCCAGAAATCCCGTAAACAGATACACGGGTGTTTGAATTGCCATTTTTTACTCCTTATTTCAGCTCTGCCCCAAAGAGTGCGGAAAGCGCCTCCCGATCCAGCTTGGATCCGATGACACAAAGACGTCCGATGATAGCTGCGGAGCCCTTTCTTACGTCGCCCTCTCCGGGGACGTAATCGAAATGCAGCCATGCGCCGCATTTGCACTCTACGATGCC
>JAFTMU010000096.1 GCA_017452215.1 Clostridia bacterium | reverse complement strand
TGCGGGGGAGAAACTTTTCGAGAAAAGTTTCTCCCCCGCACCCCTTCTTCAAAAGCTTTTGAACGTGGGATATATAAAGCTTGATTTGTGACTGCTGTACGATATTCGATTATGCGGTCGTTATATGGGAACATCTATACTCTATCCCAAACAATAGCTCCCGCAAGTTTTTGGGTCCAACAACCCCAAAACTCCACCAAATTAGTTTCACTAAGGGATAAGCAAGCATAATCCCTCTATCTGTCATCTCCGAAAAGGCTCACCCGAAGTTTTCGAGAAAAACAAATAACAACATTTTGACTCATAACCCCCAACGTGTCATCTCTGAGAAGGCTCGCAAGCTCGCCCGAAGTTTGCGTAGGCGAGGCTTGCCGAGCGGAGCAAACCAAGGAGCCGCCGCCTGCGGCTTGCGACGCAGGGATCCACGAACGACCAACGTGTCATCCTGAGCGGAGCAAACACCGCAAAGCGGTGTGCGAAGTCGAAATTTCCCCGAGCGAATAGCGAGGAGAAATCAAGGAGCTGCCGCTTTGCGGCAGGCGACGCAGTGATCTCGTAACGAGTTTTGTTGTCCCTTTGCACAAAATGTAACTTTTTCTACACATAAATAACGTAATCCATTTATACTTACTGCTATCAAGCCAATTACTCACTTCACACACATGGGGCTGTCTCAAATTTGCAATTTGAGACAGCCCTTTTGCCTTATAGAACAACGTGCTTGGTGAAGCTAAAATGTAATTGGGTTATCCAATCTCAAATACAATGTGTGAAGCTGATCTTCATCATCGTACTGCAGATCGGTAAAGCCATAGGTTTCATATATGTTTTTAATCTTTGGGATCGGTTTGCATTCAATAATTACGTTTCTGCTGATAATATAGTTAGAGGATTGTTGTATAATCCGGATTGCATCATCTAACAATTCTTTTGCCGATAATTCCGATGCGCAACAGGTTCCATCATCATTGTGTGAAATGCTTTTTCCAAGCTGACCTATCAAAACGAAAGATTCAGTCTTTGACTTTTTTGAACCGGTTAATTTATTTCGTGCACTTAAACTAACGTCTTCTCCAAAAACCACCGCTTTGTGTGTTAAAGAAAAATAACCTTCGATCTTTAATTTTCCGTTTTCAAATGCGTCCTGCGATAATAACAAATAGGTCGTTGCCCATCCTCTTGTTTCAAAATCAATCGCTTTGCTGTTTAAAAATTCCTGAACATCCTTATCTTTACAGCACTCAAAGCAATGAAGAGCCTCGGCAAGAGTGTCTTTATAATCTCCTGCCGAGGCACTCGCCATTATTTCTTTGAGAGGGATGAGAAGCGTGCTAATGCCTCTTTACCTTCCTTTACTCTGTCAGTTGCAAGCGAAGGCACTTTTGCGCCGGGCTGCCGCTGAGCTGTTTCAACTTTTTTGATTGCTTCTGCACTGAAAACAAATGTTTTCGTGAAAGACGAAGTTGCCATATTTTGTGCCTCCTTTTGTGTTTCGATGTTCAAGCGGATATTCATATCCAAGATTATTATATACTGATAGTTGTGAATATTCAATACATCAAATTGTAAATTTTTATTTCAACGATGACCTTTGTACAAATATGGCAAGATGGTAATCTGTGTTTTTGATATAAAAAGGACGAAGAAGACGCATAACGGCTCTCCGCCCTTTTCAATTCAACATTTACTCGTCGCTCTTTTTTCTGCTACTGATAGAATTGAGCAACACCGTAACGCCGATGATCACGCCCATTACGATCATAATTCCGATCATTCCCTTGGCAAGATAGGGCAAATTCGTAATAAAATTCATAGGTTCAAACACGGTCTTTTCCCTCCTTTATCACATAAAGAAATTCAAGATCAGACCGCCCGCAATCACAGAAGCGATCTGTCCCGAGACGTTGACGCCGATGGAATGCATCAAAAGGAAGTTTTGAGGATCCTCCTGCAGACCCATCTTATGTACGATACGTCCCGACATGGGGAATGCCGAAATACCGGCAGCGCCGATCATGGGGTTGATCTTCTTTTTCGAGAACAGGTTGATCAGCTTTGCAAACAGCACGCCGCCTGCGGTATCGAAAATAAAGGCAAACAAGCCAAGACCGAGGATCAGGAGCGTTTGAGGCTGCAAGAACTTGTCGGCGGTCATCTGCGAAGCAATGGAAATACCCAAGAAGATGGTGACAAGATTTGCCAGCACCTTTTGCGCCGTTTCGGAAAGCGAATCCAATACGCCGCACTCACGGATCAGGTTACCGAACATCAAGAATCCAACCAAGGAAACCGCCGAGGGAGCAGCAAGACCTGCAATCACGGTAATAATGATCGGGAACAGGATCTTGGTGGTCTTGGAGACGCTCTTTGCCTCGTAAGGCATACGGATCAGTCTCTCCTTTTTGGTGGTCAACAGCTTGATGATAGGGGGCTGAATGATGGGAACCAACGCCATGTAGGAATACGCCGCCACCATGATCGCACCCGTGTATTGAGAGTGAAGCTTCTGTGCAACCGAGATCGCCGTAGGACCGTCTGCCGCACCGATGATAGCGATGGATGCCGCATCGTTGATGCCAAAGAACATGGACGCCAGGCAGAAGGTAAAAAAGATACCAAACTGCGCCGCAGCGCCAAAGATCATCAATTTCGGGTTGGAAAGCAACGGACCGAAATCGATCATCGCACCGATACCGATAAAGAGCAGCAGGGGAAACAGCTCGTTGGCAATGCCTGCATCGTACAGCGTGGTAAGCGCTCCGTGCTCTGTAATGGCATCTGCAAAGGGCAGGTTGACCAAGATCGCTCCAAAGCCCAGGGGCAGAAGGAGTGTGGGCTCCATCTCCTTTTTGATGGCAAGATAGATCAGAACTCCGCCGATGATCCACATCACCGCCATCTTCCAATGGTCACCTTGGAACAGGTAAACGATGTTTTCATACAAAAAACTCAAAAAATCCATTTGTCCGTCCTCTTTTTGTTTATTTGAAAGGTTTACCCCATCATTATACCGCAAAAATAACTCAAATTCTATAAATATTCTGTTAATAAATGACACGCTTATTTTATCCTATATATTAACCGAATGTGAACGCTGTGAATTTTTGTAAAAAAGGGAAAAGGACTTGCAAAACCCGGACGGATTTGTTATAATATAAAATAGGTATTTAAACAGAAAGGAAACAGTTCGCTTGGGATACTTGATCAAATCAAAATTGATGGAATCCTTCCGCTCGATTTTGCCCATCGCCCTGATCGTGGCAACATTGAGCTTCACCCTCACACCCATGGACACGAGCACCTTTTTGCTCTTTGTTTTTGGCGCAGTCTGCCTGATGATCGGGCTTTCGTTTTTTACAATGGGAGCCGAAATGTCCATGCAGACCATTGGTACAAAGCTGGGTTCCTACCTTGCTAAATCCGGGAAGGTTTGGCTGATCTCCTTTGTCAGCTTTATCATTGGCGTCCTTGTGACCATCTCGGAGCCCGATCTGCAGATCCTTGCAAATCAGGTAGCAGTGCCGAACATGGTCCTCATTCTCACCGTTTCGGCGGGCGTGGGGCTGTTTTTGCTGATCGGAATGCTTCGCATCGTGTTCAAGATCAGCCTCTCGGTTTTGCTGATCGGCTTTTACATCATCGCATTTGTGCTGTGCTGCTTCGTTTCCCCCGACTTCTGGGCACTTGCCTTTGATTCGGGCGGAGTAACCACGGGACCCATGACGGTCCCCTTCATTATGGCTATCGGTGCGGGCGTTGCAAGAATGCGCTCCAGCGGCGAGGGACACGACGATGCCTTCGGTCTTGTTTCCCTTTGCAGCGTTGGACCGATCCTTGCCGTGATGATCCTTGGGATCTGTTACTCCCTGAACGGTGGCGCAGACGTGGGGCTGGACAGCTTTGTCGTTAACGACACCCGTCACTTGATGGGACACTACGTAGACGGATTTCTTTCCCACGCCCAAGAGATCGCCGTGGCGCTTGCCCCCATTCTGGTCTTTACCCTGCTCTTTCAGCTTTTGACCCGCTCCTTTGGTAAGGGACAGCTCTTGCGTATCGGCATGGGATTCCTTTACACCTTTATCGGCTTGGTGGTCTTTCTCACCGGTGCAAACGAGGGCTTTATGCCCATCGGTCAAGCCTTGGGACAGTCTCTTGCCTCCCTTGGAAACGGCTGGGTGCTGCTCCC
>JAFTMU010000095.1 GCA_017452215.1 Clostridia bacterium | reverse complement strand
GCATACGTTCCGCCCTTCGATCGGCTCGGGATACTCGTATCCGCACCAAACCCCACACACCACGTCGGGGGTGTAGCCGATAAACCAGCGGTCGTGATCCTTGTTGGTGGTTCCCGTTTTTCCTGCGCATTCGCACACACGTTGCAGTGTGATGGTGGAGGAGGTTCCATGAGTAATGACGCCCTCCAGAAGCTTGGTCATAATCGCCGCCGTTTCTCGGGAGAGGATCCGTTCACTGCTGTCGGCACGGGAAAGCAGGATCGTTCCTTCCTTATCCAATACCCGATAATAGGATCGGCAAGCATGATAAACGCCTCCGTCGGCAAATGCAGTATAAGCATTGGTGATCTCTCGGAGCGTAACACCGTAATTGAGCTGTCCCAAGCCGAGGGCAGCCACGTCGCAGTCGGTTTTGCCGCTTTGGTGGATCATATTGGACAGATGAAAGCGTTCCTTGGCGTACAGAAAGGATCTTTCCAGCCCAAGACGCTCCAAGACCTTGATGGAAACGGTATTGGTGGAATGGGCAACGGCGTAGGAGATATTGGTAAGTCCCCGATAAACGCCCGTTGCGTTTTTGGGCCAGGTCAAGGAGGAGTTTGTATGAAACTCAATAGGCACATCGTCGTATACGGTAGCCCAATCGATGATCCCTTCCTCGATGGCGGGAGCGTAAACACTCAACGGCTTGATGGTGGAGCCCGGGGAACGAAGGGTTTTGGTGGCAAAGCTTTGCAACAGATTCCCCTTTTTCTCCCCCGCCGCACCTGCAACGCCCAAAATATCTCCCGTTTTGGCATCGATCAAAATAATTGCGGATTGCGCCGATTCACCGCTCCCGTTTTTCGGTAGTTCAAGCGCCGTTTTGTAGTAGTCCTCTACCAAAGCCTGTATTTCCTCGTCCATGGCAATATCTATCTGCAATCCGCCCGTATAAAACAAATGGGTTGCGGCGGCACGGCTCATGGAGTATTTATTCATCAGATCCTGCACTACGTCCTCAATGACCATGTCCGTATACCAGGAGTTGATCCCTTCCCGTCCGACACTCTCATCCACGTCAAGAGCAAGCGGTGTGCTTTTTGCCTCTGTATACTCAGTTTGGGTGATAAAGCCTTGCTCGTACATTTGTGAAAGGATCAAGTCCCGCCTCTTTAAATTGTTTTCGGGATTGCGGATCGGGTTATAATATGAGGGGCTATTGGTGATGGCGGCAATGGTTGCGCACTCTGCCACGGTAAGCTCCATGGGAGACTTGGAAAAATAATGCTCCGCAGCCATGCCGATCCCGTCGCAATTATCCGAGAAATGAATGACGTTAAGGTAAAGCTCCATGATTTTTTTCTTATCGAGATTCCGCTCCAGATCCAGGGCATAGAGGATCTCCTGTATTTTTCTTTTGACGGTTACGTCATCGTTTCCCGTCAGATTCTTTACTAACTGCTGCGTGATGGTTGAGGCACCAAAGCTATCGGAAAAGCCCAACAGATAATTGGCACCTGCGGCGATGGTACGATACCAATCCACGCCCTCATGCTCAAAAAAGCGCTTGTCCTCGATTGCCACGAAGGCGTCGATCATTGACGTGGGAATGTTATCGTATTGGTGATATTGGGTTTGCTTTTGCGCATAGATCTCCCCTGTCACCTCTACCCTTTCTCCCAGGCGTCCGACACGGTCCTCAAATCGGTAAACGTAAAAGCTTGGAGACGTGGGCAAAAACTCGGGATCGTACCAGCGTGAGGGAAATTCGGTTTGAAAGGCGGTGCCTATATAGACGGTAAAGGAAAGAACGGAAATAAAGAGAAGCAGCAAAAAAATACTGAATATAAGACGCAATCTGGAATGCTTCTTTTTTGATCTTTGTGTTTTTGCTTTCAAGACGTATCCTCCGTGTTTTGTTGTGGTTTAGTATTCCACATACAGTGAATATAACACGCAAAACGTGGGATGCTATGTTTACCCGATTTACAAAAATATGAGAAAGGAGAGATTGTATGGATACTTCACGGATATTTAGCATTCTTTGCGCTTTTTTACTGCTGATCACGCTGACTCTTTCTATTACAACACTGGTGGTTTTGAGAAACGCCGTTGCAGAGAGCGAGGCAACCTTGAACGCAGCCGATGCTCTGATCAACGAATTGGACGTGGCGGTTGATGTGTTGAAGGAGGAATCGATCTTTACCTCCACAGATACAGAGGCGCCTTCGGTGGATGCAGACATTTTGTTTCAACGGTTTTGTATGAAGGAAACCAACGGCAGGATCGGTATTTATACGGAGGATGGCTATCTTGTACGGATCATTGACGTGGACGTGACGCTTTTGCCAAAGCAGGAGCAGATCACCTTGCAGGAAGGGATCACGGTGAACTCTTGGCGGGAGCTGGTGGATCTGATCCAGGATTATGAATAAAAACAAGGGTGTCACAAATGCTAAACGCTTTTGTGACACCCCTTGTTTTATGACCGAAGAGACTCGGGGAGCTCCTGGAAGCCTGTATAAATGGTATTGTTAATGAGCATTTTTCGATAACTCCCGGGAGATGTCCCCGTTCGATTGCGGAAAATACGTGAAAAATAGGCGGGGCTTTCAAAAGCCAAGCGCTCGCTGATCTCACTGATGGTATAATGTTCTTCCTTTAGCATTCTTTTTGCCTCCTTGATCTTCAAATCCAAGAAATAACCGATGATCGTGCTTCCCGTGTTCTTTTTAAACACTTCACAAAGGTGGGTCTTTCCAAAATGAAAATGCTCGGAAACCTCCTTGAGCGTAAGCTTTTGATGGACCCGTGCTCCAAGATACGTGCATATTTCCTGCGTTAGGGTGTTTTCAAGGGTTTCCTTTGAGGTAAACAGCGTTTTGCTTTCCTGCAGATCCTCGCTCTGTCGCATCAAACGAATTAGAAAGCTCTCCAAGTAAAGGCGAATCATTTGTTCTCCGCCCAAGGGAGCATCTCGGCGTACTGTAAGCGGATATGAAAGACCTTGAAAGGTTTTTGTGCTTTCGTCAATGAGCATTGTGATCATTGACGAAAGCTCTGTGGGAATCTTGATTACCCGATCGCAAAAATACTTCATCGCAACGGAATGACAGTCAAAGGTCATGATGAAAACATAAGCGCTGTGGGCGCCGTCGCAGGCAATGTTATGGAACTCATTTGGCTTGTGAAAGATCATCTCCCCTTGGTGTAGAACCAAGCTTCTTTTCCCTGCACGGACAGTTGCCTCCCCATGGTCCATATATACGATCTCCCAAAAATCATGGGTCTCCCCTTCATTGGAAAAATTAGGGGAAAGATCGTAGCAGTAAACGGTGACAAGGCGAGAAATATTGATGATATTTTTGAGCGTTGTTTTGATGAATCGGCTTTTATTATTTTTCATTTATTCTTCTCCAAATTTAATTATCGGAAGATTGTGCAAGTATTGCGCAATATACGGCATGGAAAAAAGAAGGAAAATAAGGTATGATAATTTTATACCCTACGTGTTCATTATATCACATTGCTTTTGTATTTGCAAGTAAAATTTGAAAGGAGAACCCCTGTGAAAGAGCTTCGTGTCGCTTTGATCGGATACGGCGGAATCGCACGCACACACAATCTTGCCTACCGAGAATTGAAAAGAATGGGATATCCCGTTTCTCTGGTTGCGGTTTGCGATAAAAACATCGAGCAGTTCAAAACAAAGATCCGGATCAATTTGGGAAATGATGACGAAACCCTTGATGAAGGTGTGCACACCTATACTGACGTCGATGACCTGTTGAAGAACGAGGAGTTTGACATTGCCGATATTTGTCTCCCCTCTTTTTTACATAAGGAATATTCCGTCAAAATGCTTTCTGCGGGGAAATCGGTGCTTTGTGAAAAGCCCATGGCACTCAATGCAGCGGACTGCGAGGAAATGGTCTCTTGCGCTAATCGAGTCGGGAAGCATTTGATGATCGCACAGTGTGTGCGCTTTACAACCGCCTATCTGTATTTAAAAAAGTGCGTCACCGAAAGAACCTTTGGAAAGCCTCGGTTTGCTATGCTGCACCGCTTGATCAAATATCCCGCTTGGGGAAGCTGGTTTGCAAGTCTTGAAAAATGCGGCGGTTGCATTATTGATTCACACATCCATGATCTTGACGTATGCCGCTATGTCTTTGGTGATCCAACAGCTGTAAACGCCGTTTCCTTCGACGATATTCCCCATTGCCAACGGGTAAACACCCACTTGATTTATCCCGACCTTTCTGTGGTGATCAACGGCGCTTGGGATGACACCTGTGCTACCTCCTTTGAATGCGGATATCATATCAAATTTGATGAGGCAAGCGTTATTTATGACGGAAAACAAATCACCGTTTATCCAAAGGAAGGAGAAAGCTACGTGGCTTCTCCCACACCTGTGAACGAGTTTGTTGAGGAGATTCGGTACTTCTGCGATCTGGTGCAAAGCGACGGCGCCGTGAAGAACACCGAAAACGCTCCCGAGGATTCTCTGAAAAGCATGATCCTTGCCGAAACGGTTAAACAAAGCGCCATAGAAAACGGCGCATTGATCTCTTTTTAATTCAAAATTTATTCTGAAAGGAGTATAATTATGTATACGGTTCTTGTTATCTCCTGCCACCCCGACGATATGGAAATCGCCTGCGCAGGAACGCTTCTCAAATGCAAGGAAAGGGGCGACCGAGTTGTGGTTTGCCATCTTTGCAGCGGTAATCTCGGTCATGAGATCATCCCCCCCGATGAATTGCGTGTAATGCGTGCGGGTGAGGCAAAAAGAAGCGCTGCCATTGGCGGCTTTGAGGTTCTTTGGGGAGGATTTGACGACCTGGATATTTACGATAGCAACAAGGAGTCCAGAGACAAGGTGGTGGACATCATTAAGCGAGTAGATCCCGACTTTATCATCACCCATTCCCCCGACGACTACATGCCTGATCACACAGCGACCTCCAAGCTGGTGTTTGACGCTTGCTTTGCCGCAACACTTCCCAACTATCACACCCCTACCGACGGGCGTGCAAGACTGGTTCCCGTGTACTATATGGACACGCTTGCAGGTGTCAACTTCAATCCTACAGAATATGTTGACGTATCGGAATACATCGACAAAAAGCTGGAAATGCTCAACTGCCATGAATCCCAGATCGTTTGGATGCGGGATCATGATCACATCGATTTTCCCGACATGGTAAAAACCTGTTGCCGTTACCGTGGCTTCCAATGCGGAGCAGACTTTGCAGAGGGCTTCCGTCAATGTCAAGTCTATTTAAAGGGCACGACCAAGCGTCTTTTGCCTTAATAAATTATAAAGGAGAACTGTTATGAATTTTAACGATACCGTAAAGGGCTCTGCTCTGGAAAATTTCTATCCCGCAGGCTGGGATTTTGACAAGATCGATGCTTGTATTGATGCTCCCGAGAAGATCACCCAGCGTCAAAGCTTCTGGAATCCTGCTTTTACCCCCGTTCGCTGTGACTCCCTCGGTGCTTTTGAAACCTACATGGGACACGAGATCGCTATGCAGGTACGCCTTGCAAAGGAACGTGGAGAAAAGATTGCTTTCATTCTTCCCGTTGGTCCTATGGGAATGTATCAGTGGGTTGTTTACTTCTTGAAGGAGTGGAAGGTTTCCTGCGAGCACGTCTACACCTTCAACATGGACGAGTGGGCAGACGCAGAGGGAAACACGCTTGCTCCCGATAATCCCGGCGCATTCCAATATGCTATGGAGCAAGCCCTGTTCAATCCCTTGGGAGAACTGACCGTTCCCCCCTCCCAAAGAAATTTTGCAACGAAAGAAAACTTACCGACCTATCCCGAAAAGATCAAGGCACTCAAAGACGAAGGTGCCAAGCTGGTCCTTGTTTACGGAATCGGCAGAATGTGTCATATTGCTTTTTGGGAGCCCACCTTCGCTGCTGACTATGCAAGCGCATCGGAATGGGAGAAAGCGCCTTACCGCATCGGTGCGAAGATCCATCCTCTGACGGTGGAGCAGAACGCTTTGACCAGCTTCAAATCCCGCACCACTCTGGTTCCCTGCCGTGCCAATACCATCGGCCCCGGTCTCTTCTTGCAGGCAGATTATGCCATCGGTGGCGCTGACGGCGTACTTGGCAGAGGAATGCAATGGCAAGGAATGTCTCTCTGGATGACACTTCGTTACGGCAAAACTCCTTGGATCACCTCCTCTTATATTCCCACCCTTCCCGGAAAGCTCTTCTTCCTTGGAGAGCTGGCAGGTCCCTTGGTGGCAGAATGCAATTAAAACCAAAGGGGGTGTCTCAAATGCGTTTCGCATTTGGTCGACACCCCCTCCTGGTTTTTGCTTTGCGGCTTGACGCCGCAATTTTCGTCCATAATTTAACGGTATTTGATCGTACTTGCAAACGAAAAACGCAAATTCCCGGCACAAAAAAGCCTACCATCGGCTTTTTTGCGTAAGGGGCTGTCTCAAATTTGCAATTTGAGACAGCCCCTTTGGTTATCTTTCTTCAACCGTATCGCTTTTCTCGATATATAGCAAAATCAAGGTATAAAACAGAAGCGGATAGGTGATGAAAAAGAGAACGTCCAAGAGACAGAATCCAAGGAAAGCGATGAGGCAAAATCCAAGAAAGCTCTTGTAAATCGACGGACGGCGAACAATGGCGATCACGGTAGTGATGCGATGCCACAAATACGAAAGTGCTCCGAACAATCCTGTTGTGGCGAGCATTTGCACGAAAGTATTGTGGTAAAAATAGGGATATACATTGATGAGCCATTCCGACTGAATTCCCGAATCGTAAAAGCCTGATCCAAAAATGGGATGGGCTAAAAATTTTGAGATTCCTGTGCCCCAAAGGTAATATCTGCCGTTATCATCAAAGCCCCTATTAATGAAATCATTTAAAAGCACCAAGAGCTTGTTCCACAGGAGTGCGCACCCTGCCACACCGACGGCGGCGATCCCTATGCCGATGATGCGATTCTGCTTTTTGTTTCTTCCAACAAAGCAAGCGGCGATCATACAGATCAGAAGAACCACGGCTCCCGTGAGCATGGCTCCCCGACTTTGGGAAAGAAGGACGCTTAAAAACTCCAAAAGTCCCAAGCCGTAAAAGACCCAGCCGTGTTTATGGGTTGCTGCAAAATAAAAGCAAACGGGCATCAGGAAGGCTTGCATTCCGCCAAGCGTTGTACTCACTGCCCAACCGAGAAGCACGCTGGTTTTATCGATTCCCCCATCCACAAACCGTACACCGCCGCAAAGATAGGCAAAGAGCAGCTGTGCGGTGATTTGCAGACCGAGAGCCAAGAGGCAGAACATAAAGTGCTCCAATGCGGAGCGGTCAAACTGAACGAACAGAGCAAACAGCGTATAGATCCCCAACAGCACCAAGGGAAACGAAATTGCAAAAATAAGATTTTTAACGGTATATGCCGAATTGAAGGCGCCGTTGAGACACAATGCCAGCGACAAAATCACCATGCTAAAAAAGATACCCTTAAAAGAAGCGGGAATAGGATTTATTCTGCGGCGATTGCGGAAAGCGAATACGCCGACAAAAACGATCAAAAGCCCAAAGGTGATGGCAAGGACGGTAAAAGGCAACGGCTGCACGTAGTAATCACTGTATGCGGGGACATTAGGCGAATGCTCGGGAGTGACAAAGAACACTGTTGACAAAAACGGAGAGATAGCAAGCGAAGATCGTACGCCACGGCACACCCAAGATACACGGTGAGCATCATCAACACGAAAAAGAAAACGTCGTATCCCGTAGAATGACCGATGAAATTCAAGCAAAACACGAGAAGAATATACCATTTTCCGTTGTAAAATTCCCGCATACGGTCAAGCTTGGTCTTCATTTGATTCCTCCATCAAAAAGATCTTAATATTTTCCTCGAATACATTTTGTAAACGGTATTGCTCCAAAGCAGGGTACTCGCATTGACCGATCCCCCACTCTTTTTTCTCATACACTTCCTTCACCCTTTTGCAGAAGGAATCCGTAGCGTTTAAGGGATAAAGCAGCTGCCCGTTCGTGCCCATCAGGTCGTTTTGTCCTTTGGTATCCGAGAGTAACACGGGAAGTCCCAAGGACATTGCTTCCATTACGTTGAACGGAAGCCCCTCGGAGACACTGGCGGAAATGTAAAGATCGGTCGCTGCCAGATACGGAAGAACAGGCTCTCGGTTCCCTTCCAGAAAAACGTAATTTTTAAGGTCAAGGCGTTCTATTTCCGCCTCTAAGTGTTCCCGCTCGCTTCCCTCACCCAAAAGCAACAGACTTGCGGGAATCCCCTGCTGTCGCAAGGCATGGATCCCACGGATCAAAAAGATCTGATTCTTACGGGAGCTCAACTCTCCCACAAAGGTACACAAAAAGCCGTTGGGGGAGACGTAGCGCTCCCGAAGCTCCTCCTGTCGTTTCACTCCCTCGGTGGAAAAATCAACGCCCATCCCCTTGATGAAGCTGACCGTCCCTTTGGTAAGGCGGTATTTTTGAGCGATGAGCAGATCCTCTCTGTTCATGACTGCCAGGGCGTCGGTCCTGTTTTTCATCAATTTCTCACAAAGAAGAAGAATGTGGGATTTGATTCCTTTGATGGGCATAGAAAAAAGATATCCGTGGACCACGTTGATCAAGCGTGGGCGTTTTTTGAGTCCTACGGTTGCCGCTCGGATCAAAAATGCTGCCAGCGTGGTGTGGACGATGATCTGATCGAAGCGCTCTGTTTTGAGAATGCTTCGGATCTTGCGGATCGATTTGAAATTTTGCAAGCTGAAAAAGCTTTTGGCAAAGGAGACGGGAAAATCGATCCCATCTCCTTCGGTTGCCATAAGGTATACGTCATTGTTTTTTTTCAGCGCCTCGATATACGGTGTATGGAAGCGGCGCAGATGCTGTGCAGTCGAGGCTGCATAAAGAATTTTAGATCTCGTCTTCATAGTCCTCGTCTCCCCTATCAAGAGCTCCACCGATACCTCTATTACGCTTTTCTTCTTCTCTCTTATCACGCTCGGCATACTTTTCCTGACGGTTGACAGCGTGGAACGGTGTCAAGAGAAGAATGCGGATATCGCTCCAAAAGGTCCAGTTCTCGATATAGTTGATGTCCTCCTCGATGCGTGCCTGAATGGAGGTATCTCCACGCAGTCCCTTGATCTGCGCTTGTCCCGTGATTCCCGGGCGCAAGGAATGCTTGAGCATATACAGAGGGATCTGCTTTTTGAACTGCTCCACGTAAAACGGCACCTCGGGACGGGGTCCCACCAGGCTCATGTCTCCCTTGAGGACGTTGAAGAACTGCGGAAGCTCGTCGAGTGCAAACTTACGGATAAAGGCGCCAAAGCGTGTTTTGCGAGGGTCATTCTCTGTGGACCAGCCTGTTTGCTGGGCATCGTTGACACGCATGGAGCGGAACTTATACATCGTAAATTCCTCGTTGTTTCTTCCCACTCTAATCTGACGGAACAAGATTGGTCCCGGCGAGGAGAGCTTGACGCCGATCGCCGTGAACAGCATCAGGGGCGAGGTAACGGCGATCATCATCAAAGAGCCGATAATATCCAGCGTTCTTTTGAGGAAGCGGTTGAAGGGGTTATCTAAGGGGGTGCTTCTGATATCCAACAGGGGCAGATTCCCCATCATGGAGATCTGTCTGGGGGATTTGAAGTATCCCACGATAGCAGGGACCACCATGACCTTGACACAGTTATTGTTGCAAACACCGATGTAGCGGGTGATCAGCTTTTTGCGTACGGTATCCAAGGCAATGATGACCTCGTCCGGCTTTTCCTCCTTGATCACTCGGTCAAGGTCTCCCGTGTTGCCAAGATGCTCCAAGCCTACTACGTTCAAGTTCCCCACGTAACCGATGACGGAATAACCGAACTGCGGGTTATCAAAGATCTCCTCCACATACTCATCTGCCATTTCCTGGCTATCGGTCACAAGAAGAATCCGCTTGAGGTTGTGCTGACGAATGCGCATGGAATGCAGGATCGAAAGCATGGTGATCTTCTTTGAAGCGATCAAGGTGAAGCTGATGGCATTGGCGGCAATCAGCCAAGACAGATAAAAGGACGTATAGGGCGAGCGACTGACAAAGAGCAGAATGAGAATGACGCCCACTACAATCGACTCGATATTTACCAAAAAGATGTGGCTGACAAAGAACAGAGGACTTTGCACCCGCATGGGAAGATAAACGTTGTGATAGTTATACAGCATGGTCGTAATGACGGAAAAGATCACTACGATTGTCAGCATTTGAATCGTATCGATAGGACTGCCCAGAACGAACATGAATCTTGCGACCAGATAGCTGATCCAACCAAACAAAAGATTCAAAATAAAATCCAAAAGCATATCCAGATTTTTCAGCATTTGATGATTATCCTGCGTGCTTTTCAAGGATGCTCCTCCTTTCAAAAATCATTCATGATACATTCTAACATATTTTAAATCTTTTTTCAAGATGTAGCTTAAAAAAGCATTGAATT
Source organism: Clostridia bacterium (assembly GCA_017452215.1). Lineage (GTDB taxonomy): Bacteria > Bacillota > Clostridia > Oscillospirales > CAG-272 > UMGS1865. The sequence continues at coordinate 3,175 of JAFTMU010000095.1, read as the reverse complement.
TCCAACAAAAAAAGTATGATTTTCGATCAAAAAAGGCAGGATTTTACTTAAAACGCCTTTTTCTTCTTTGAGAAATTGGAGTTTTTTGAAAATCCTGCCTTCCGGCAGATCAATTTATTCGCTGAACTCGATCTTCATTTGAGCGGAAAGCTCCTTGCGGTGCTTTTCCATCAAGGTTTGGATACGCTTTGCGGGGTTGAGCAAGGAGCTGATGGTAGCATCGTTATTGAGCGTATCAATGAGATATGCAACGTATTTGCACATATTGACCTCAACGTACCATTTCTTCTTTGCAAGCTCGGGACGGCGGTAAACCAGGTTGGTGGTGAATACCTTATCCAAAACGCCCTCCTTGGCTGCCTGATCAAACTTATCGCACCCCTCGGTGAACAGACCAAAGGTAGCAAAGCAGAACACACGGTTCGCACCCTTTTCCTTAAGCTGCTTGCATACGTCGATCATGGATTCACCCGATGCGATCATATCGTCTACTACGATCACATCCTTGCCGTGCAGATCCTGACCGAGATACTCGTGCGCCTCGATGGGATTGCGGCCGTTGATGACGACAGAGTAATTTCTTCTCTTGTAGAACATACCGATGTCCAAGCTCAAGACAGAGCTGTAATACATGCAGCGGGTCATTGCGCCCTCGTCGGGAGAAACGATGACCATGTGATCCTTATCGATCTGCACGTCGGGCACTGCACGGATCAGCGCCTTGATCATCTGGTAGGCGGGGCGGACATTGTCGAATCCGGACAACGGAATTGCATTGTTGATACGGGAATCGTGAGCGTCAAACGTCAAAATATTGGACACGCCCATACCAACCAGCTCTTGCAGCATCAGAGCGCAGTCCAAGGATTCACGGCTGGATCTCTTGTGCTGTCTGCCCTCATAAAGCATGGGCATGATAACAGTCAGACGTCTTGCCTTTCCCTCAATTGCTGCAATGATACGCTTGAGATCGGCATAGTGGTCGTCGGGGCTCATGGGAACGGTCATACCGTACATTTTGTAGGTAACACCGTAGTTAAAGGTATCGCAAATAATGTAGACGTCCTTGCCTCTCATGGACTCGTGAATGATTCCCTTTGCTTCACCCGAGCCAAAACGAGGACAGTCGGCATCGACCAAAAAGCTTTTATCGTTGTCTCCGTGGCGGCGCCAATCCTTCAAATAGTAGTCTACCTGATCAGCAAATGCACCGCATCCGTTCATGCCGATGACGGCAAGTTCTCCAAATTGATTGTCCTTCATAATAAAGCCTCCGTTATTTTTTTCGTTTATATCCCTATTCGCAAGGTTGTTGCGCCGAAAGGTGATTTTTTATCGGTTAAAGAGCACAGAATTTTTGGTATGCTTCATCCCACTGTGAGCGATCGGCTGTGGGTTGATAATGCTTGCAATCAAAGGATGCAGCGACAATGCGGCGGGCGTGCTTGAGGTCCTTTGCCTCCCCCGCAGCCATCATCTGCATCAAGAGGTTACCGATGGCGGTTGCCTCCTCGGGACCTGCCGAAACGGGCATTCCGCAAGCATCAGCGGTCATTTGACTCAAAAAGCCGTCCTTGGTACCGCCGCCTACCACGTAGATCACCTTGGCATCAAGTCCTGTGAGCTTGATGATGGATTCTGCCGTGTAGCGGTATTTGAGCGCCAAGCTCTCGTAGATGCAACGGACGATCTCGCCCACGGTCTCGGGAACGTATTGTCCCGTGCGACGGCAGAACTCCCGAATTCTCTCGGGGAGATTGCCCGGGGTGGCAAAGGAGGGATCGTCGGGATTGATGAAGCACTGCAAGGGCTTGCATTCTCTTGCAAACGCCTCCAATTGCGCAAAGCTGTATTCCTTTCCTTCTCTTCTCCATTGACGTCTGGACTCCTGAATCAGCCAAAGTCCCATGATGTTTTTCAGGAATCGAATGGTGCCGTTGGCTCCGCCCTCGTTGGTGAAATCGTATTTTGCGGATTCGGCATTGATCATAGGCTGCTTCAACTCGGTGCCCATGAGCGACCAGGTGCCGCTGCTGATGAAGATGAAGTCATCCTCCTGTGTAGGAACGGCGATGACGGCGCTTGCGGTATCGTGGGAAGCCACTGTCATGACCTCGGCATCGGTCTTTCCCGTTTCCTCCTGCACCTGCGGCAAAAGCTTGCCGATCTTGGTGCCCGGCTGAACGATGTCGCCAAAGAGACGGCGAGGAATGCCTGCACGGTCAATCAGATCATAGGCAAATTTTCTCTCGGCGGCGTTGAGCAGCGCTCCCGTGGAAAGAATGGTATATTCATTTGCCATGTTGCCCGTAAGGAAATAGTTTAAGAGGTCGGGAATGTTGAGCATTCGATCTGCACGCTCCACCATATCCTTATCGTCACGCAGATCGGCGGCAAGCTGGAAGATGGTGTTGAAGTTCATGCATTGGATTCCCGTGGAGTTATAAAGCTCTCCTTGCGTAAAAAATCGACCGACATAATCCACGATACCATCGGTGCGTGTATCCCGATAGTGCACAGGGTTGGACAGCATTCTGCCGTTTTTATCCAACAGAGCGTAGTCTACTCCCCACGTGTCGATGCCGATCGAACGAATATTATCCTCTTCCAAAACGGTTTTTGTGATAGATTGCTTGATCTCGTGAAAGATGCGCAAAATATCCCAATGCATTCTGCCGTTGACGATGACAGGATCATTGGAAAAGCGGTGATTTTCTTTGAGCGTCAATTTTTCGCCGTCGAAGGAACCAACGATTCCTCTTCCGCTGGAAGCGCCCAAATCAATTGCAAGCATTTTTCTCGCAGACATTTTGACCTCCTTGAATAACTGTTTTACAAAATTGCAGTGCCAAAATTTAAGTTTATTATATCATAAAGCCGCTTCGAGTGCATGAACTTTTTGTGAACGAAACGATTTTCTTCTACAGAAAAACACAAGAAAAATCACGGGAAAACAAATTTGAAAAATTACAAAAGGAATTTTGAAAAAGCACTTGCATTTTCTATTCAGATATGATATAATATTTGCGTTCGCCAATCGAATACGGAGGTGTATCGAAGTGGTCATAACGGTCTCGACTCGAAATCGAGTGACGAGTAAAATCGTCCGTGGGTTCGAATCCCACCGCCTCCGCCAAAGCAAAAACGGAACGCCGCTTGGCGTTCCGTTTTTGCT
>JAFTMU010000094.1 GCA_017452215.1 Clostridia bacterium | reverse complement strand
TAACCCGGATGATCCTAATCCGGATGATCCCAACCCGGACGATCCTAATCCGGACGATCCCAACCCGGATAATCCCAATCCGGATGATCCCGATGATCCCGTAGTTCAGCCTTGGGCGGGCGAGGTGTTGATTCGTGCCCATATGAGCAACGGGGTGTATACCGAATTGATAATGAAAGCCGAGGGACCTATCACGCTTTCGGAGTTTTGCCAAAAGTACATTAGGCAATCCTATGAGGATACCGTGAACGGCTTTGCTTGGTACTTTGAGGGCAAGGAGATCGACGGTGACTTTGTGCTGACCTCCAATGCTCCCTTGGATTACGTGCAGATCGGAGCGATCCTGCCCGAATTTAACGAAAATACCGTTATCACGAAAACCGCTTATGAGGGCGGAAACACCTATTGCGTTGCCGTTCAGCTGGAACAGGCGATGACTGTGCGTGAGTTCTGCTTGAAATTCTCGCACGACACCTTTGAGGAGCTTTCCAAAGAGGGTGTGTGGACGCTCAACGGGGAAGTGGTAGACGGTGATGCCATCGTTCGTGGCGGAGATACCTTGATCTTTACTTATACCTCCAACGGCGAAGGAGGCGGTGACGTAGAGGATCCCGAGCCCGAAAATCCCTCCATGACCATTACCGTGATCGTTGAAGAGGACGGGAAGATCCTTCAGGAGATGCCTCTGTCCTTGGGGATGAAGGAGATCTCCTTGGGAGAGTTTTGCAAGCTGTATATGGACGGCGACTTTGATACAATGACCAAGCTTGGTGAATTCTTCATCAACGGTCAATCTGCAAACGCAGAAACGATCATCTGCGGCGGCGATGAGGTCGTATTTGTATTGAAGGCGGAGGCGCCCGACGTTCCCGATCCCGAGGAGCCCTCGATGACGGTGACGATGATCACCAAATACGGCGATCAAAGCTACACGAATCCTCCCATCACAATTCCCGTATCCGAGATCACCCTCAAGGAGTTCTGCGAGGTATACGGCGAGATGGACTTTGCAGAAATGAGCGCCATGGGTGAGTGGTACATCAACGGTACTCTTGCCGATGGAAAGACCTTGATCCATGACGGTGACGAGATCGTATATCTGATCTCGAAGCTTCCCGGTGAGGAGCCCGACGAGCCCGAGCAGCCCGAGATGACGGTTCACGTGATCTTTGAATACGGCGAGCAGGTGGAAAAGAAGCCCGTTACTTTGACGGTGGAGGAGATCACTCTGGGCGACTTCTGCAAGGAGTGCTTTGGTACTGACTACGAGCAGTACATCGGTTTGGGTGAGTTCTACATCAACGGTGCGCCTGCAGGCGCAGACGCTGTGCTTCGTGACGGTGACGTGCTTTTGTTCCGTGTAACGGCAACGGAGCCGAATCCCGATGATCCCGAAGAAGGCTTGATCACCGTTTTTGTAACGGTTGAGGTCAACGGCGAGCGTAGAGAAGAGCCCGTGAAGTTGGACGTTACTGAAATTTCGGTTGAGGATTTCTGTCTGGAATTCTTGGGTGGAAGCCTTCAGGAGCTGATCAAAAAGGGCGCTTTCCTGTACGTTAACGACGTGCCCGCTACCGAGTCCATGATGATCCGTGACGGGGATGCAGTGACGATGATCGTAAAGAGCGATGCTCCCAATCCCGACGTTCCCACGATCAACTTTGTTTTGGTCATGGAGTTTGCAAACAGAACGCAGAAGATTCCCTTTGAGCTGTACGTAGAATCCATCACCTTGTGGGATTTCTGCAATGAGTACAGCGGCGGTGTTTCCTATGAGGACATGGTTGCCAAGGGACAATGGTATGTCAACGGCGAGCTTGCCCATGGTGACACGTTGATCTATGACGGTTACGAGGTGCGCTTCGTTACCAAGATGGATGCTCCCGGCTCCGGGGAGGAGAATCCCGATATTCCAGATCCCACAAAGGGTGTTACTGTTTGGTACAACGGACAGGAATATTTTGTTCCCCAAGAAACAATCACTCTGTACGAGTTTGTTAACGAGTATCTCGGAGAGGATTTTGATCAAGGTACGTGGTACGTCAACGGAAACGTTGCCAATGAAAAGACCTTCCTTTCGGGTGAATGTGACCTGAGGCTTGAAATGCAGGGCATTGAGCACATGCAC
>JAFTMU010000093.1 GCA_017452215.1 Clostridia bacterium | reverse complement strand
TGCCTGCAGCTCTGCTACCAATGCTTCATTGATGGTGGTCTTGAAGCGCAAGCCGGTGGGTTCGCCGTAACGTACGGAGGTGGTGCCATCGGTGGGCTTGGAAACGATACCGTTGTACTCGCCCTCTGCGTTGAAGTAAACGGGAGTTGCGGAGAACGCCTCGCCTGCTCTTACCAAATACTTGGTGGAGCTGGTCTTGGAGTTCTTGTTACCGATGGTAACGTCAACGTACTGCACGCCCTTCTCAATGGAGATCTCCTCCTTGGTGGCGGTGGCAGCATCGTAAACCTTAACGTTATCAACGTAGGTGTAGTTGGTCATTTCCTTGTAGGTGGTGCCGTCTTCTTCATAGTACTTAGGCGTGTACTTTGCAACGATCCAATAGGACTTTGCAAGGAGAGAAACATCCGACAAGCCCCAGCTGGAGGAAGCGTATGCAACGCCATTTACATAAACGGTGAAGTAACCGGTCTTGAGGTTGACAACGGTGCTGACAGTGAACCACTCGTTACGAGGTACGTACAGCTCGTTGTTGGAGTTGCTGGTGTGGTAATAGGTGTTATCCTTGCCGTTGACGTAGATACGGGCATAGCCTGCCTTGTGTACGGTATCCTCGTAGTCATTACGGAAGATAGTGTAAACGTTGTTCCAAGTCTGGCTGGGAACTGCTACGCCATCCTTATCCCAACCACTGGTGAACACATACTGAGAGGTAATGTGGCTGTCTTCATCTGCGTCAAAGCCGAGGAAGTAATCTGCTTCCATAACGATCTCATAGCCGGAATGCTTGCCTGCGGGGATCGAAACTGCATTGTTGTACTTGTTGGCGATCTTTGCAACGTTGTTGCCCTCTACAGTAGCAACAGCCGAGCCCTGACCTGCGGGAGCATTGGTGGAATAGTCTTCGCTGTATTCGCCCTTGAAGGAGTAGCGAAGTGTAGCAGGCTCCTTGGCGGAGTACATAGCAACGTTATCAATGTAGACGTTACCAACGCCGTTTGCCTCTGCCTTGAAAGCTGCGAAGAAATCGTAATAGATATCGGTAGAGTTGTGATTCACCTCTGCAACCACGATACCGTCAAGATATACGGTGTAAAGACCCGTCTTGAGACTCAAAGCGATTGCAATGTTGTACCACTGATCGTTCTTCATGGTAAGATCGGTCTTACCAATCGCAGTATTATTTTTTGCGTGGCATTGGTCACCGGGGTTGGAATCCACGATCAAAGCGGGAGAAGTAACGTTAATGGTGAGGAGGGTTCTCCAACCAAAGTTGGTGGTGTTTGCGGAATCTCTAGTCTTGGTGTAAGAATCCAAGCCGAAGTAGCCCTTGGCACCCGTGGGGATGTACAGATCAAACTCATACACCAAATCCTCGTAATAGTTTACGTCCATCAAGACTTTACCCTTGGGGCCGGTGGAGTTCTTGTAGTTGCCCGCCATGCTTGCGCTCCAAACAATACCCTTACCGCTGTTGGTGGGGTCATTGATGAGTGTGTTGGCATTGGTTGCTGCGTCACCAGCAGCACTGTTACCGTTTGCAGAAGACAGAACGCTTGAAACGTGAGGAACAAAGGTCTGACCTTCGGGAATCACGGTATCATCAAAGGTGTCTCCATAGAGCAATCCAGTACCATACTCGCTGGTGTAGACCTTAACGTTATCGATAGAGCAAGAGTTAGCACCCGTTGCGCTACTAGAGGAACCCTTTGCCATGATCCAATAGGAGTGGGTCATATCGCTGTACGCATTGGCAACAATAGTTGCGTCCAAGGTCGAGGTAGCGCCCAGCAGACCGTCAGCATATACAGAAATCTTGTTGTTTGCGAGATCAAGAGCAATCGAGATCGTAACCCAAGTATTGGTGTTAATCCAAGGACGAATGACAAATTGGTCAGCGTTGGTGTCACCTACCATGTCAACATAATAGCGGTTGTTGGTTGCATCCAAACGGAAGTTCAAAAGACCCTTATAGCCCGCATATCCATCGGAGCCGTCTGCCTTATCGCCATGGAAATACCTAAATTGAGACGTGAAATCACCGACATCTTCCTGATCGGCAACAAAATAATAGTCTGCCTCCAAAACGATGACGGGGGTTCTTTCATAGTTTACCGCAGGAATATAGGTATAAATTGCGTCGTTGTACTTGCTACTGGTTTTCGCAACCGTACTACCATCAAGGGTGGCAATACTTGCATTTGCACCTGCAGTTGCCTTATCACCTTCGTAATCTTCGGTGAAGAGAACACCATCGTTGGTTGCCTTTTCGGCGGTGATCTTCAAATCGTCAACCAACAGGAAGTTGTTTGCTGCAGTCTCATCAGCGGGAGTGGACGAATTGGAGCCGTTACCGGTGAACTTGGCAGCGATCCAACGGTTTTCATACACCGTGATATCAGCAAAACCCGTGCCGAAATATGCAGAGGAAATCAGCGTTCCATCCAGATACAGCTCCATATAGCCGGTCTTGAGGTTCAGCTCTACGGCGATGTTGTACCAGGTGTTGTAGGCGAGGCGCTTTTGAGAGCCACCCTCTGCATCACAGTTGTGATATATCTTACCGTTACCCATAATGGAAAGACGGGGACCGTTTGCAAAGTCATCAGCGTTGAGGTAGTAAACGGTAAAGAGGTCACGGTAGAATGCATCAGCCTTTTCGGTATCCTTACCGGTGAGGTAAGCGTTGAGCGTGTGGATCTGCGAGGTGAAGCAGGAGAAGTAATCCTTCTTTGCGGTGGCATCGAAGTAGTAGTTTGCCGAGAAGGTTACTACCGACCAATCCTCGTAACTCAACTCAGGGTGATCACCATTTACTGCGCGGTTGTAAACATTGTTGATCTTTGCAACGTTTGTGGTGTTGGTGCCTGCGCCTTCAGCTACGGCTGCTTTTTCACCGAACACCGTATCTCCAACGGTTTTGTCGTTGAAGTTTTCGTCGAGCAACGTGGTAGCCGTGCTTTGAGCTACCGCATCATCGGCGAAGGCGGGGACGCTAATCAGGGGAAGGATCATCACGAGTGCCAAAGCAAACGAGATGATTCTGCTTGATTTTCTCATCTTCATAGCATTTTACTCCTTTTATTCAATTGTGGGCTGCTTTTGCCCTATTTTGACCCAAACGGCGGCTCTCGAATCTTTGGCGCCCCTCCCATAAAAAAATTTAGCCCCTTGACCTTTAGCGTCAAGGGGGAATTGATCTTGGGATATTTACGTACCCATTTTGGACGCCGCAAAGAGTTGCCTCCATAGCGACGCCAAAACGGATTTGAAGGGTTCGCTTCAAATCCTCAATCCTACCGTTTGACGCAGTACTGCTTTTATACTGCTAATCATCTATATTATAGCACACCACTTTTGGTTTTGCAATCGTTTTTTTGCCAAAATTTGCGTTTTATTTTTTAGCGGTTTTGCACAATTCGCTTTGGCAAGGGAAAATGCGGAGGGAGGCTTGCCTTGCTCCGCAAAAATGATGCGCTCGAAGGGCGGGCGGTGGAAATGGCATTGATCGGTAGGGGCGATTCACGAATCGCCCGTTTTAATGAGTACAGATTTCTTAGGACGGGCGGTTCGTGAACCGCCCCTACAAAGTTTATGCTCCATTGCTCCCAAAGCAACCGTACAAACGGATAGCGCAGAGTGGTTAGAACTCTGTTTTATATCTCCCACGTTCGAAAGCTTTTGAAAAGGGGGTGCGGGGGAGGAACTTTTCGAGAAAAGTTCCTCCCCCGCAAAAAAAACTTTTAGAAGAACAACAGCAGGAGCCAATCGATGACACCCCAGACGGCGCCTGCCAGGATCCCGTACAAGAGCACGGGGCCTGCTACGGTGAAGATCTTTGCTCCCACGCCAAGGATCAATCCCTCGGCGTGGCTATCGATCGCCGGCGACACCACGGCGTTGGCAAATCCCGTAATGGGCACCAGCGTCCCCGCTCCCGCCACCTTGGCGATGCGGTCGAACAGTCCCACCGCCGTCAAGATCACTGCCGTCAGAATCAGGGTCACGGAGGTCAGCGTTCCCGCCGTATCCTCCCCGAATTTACACAGTCCCATATAAATATCCCTGATCCCCTGCGCCACGGTGCAGATGCCTCCTCCCACCAAAAAGGCGCACAGGCAATTGCGTCCCATTGGCGAGTGCGGGGCGTGCGCTTTGGCAAATCGTTTGTAGGTTTCTTTATTCATTCTTTCTTCTCCTTTTCTCTTGTTTTAAAGGCTCGTCATTAGTTTGCCGCCAAATTTTGCTTTCATGCGGTTGACAATCCCCGAAAAAGAGTATATACTATAAGTATCATATTTTTGGAGTGTGTCTTATGGATTGGAATGAATTCTACGCCGGGGTTCGGCGCTTTGCGGGCCGCACCGCCGAAAAGCTCAACCGTACCGCCGATATGGCAAGCTTGCAGGTCAAGCTCTCAATGGCGGAAAAAAAGCTGAATGACGCTTTCCTGTCGCTCGGAAGAGTGGCTTATTCTCATTTTACCAGCGATAACGATGAATCGCAACGGGTCGCCTCTGCCGTGGCAACCATCGAGCATATCAAAATGGA
>JAFTMU010000092.1 GCA_017452215.1 Clostridia bacterium | reverse complement strand
TTGAGACAGCCCCTTGCGCAAAAAAGTCGATGGTAGGCTTTTTTGCGCCGGGAATTTGCGTTTTTCGTTTGCAAGTACGATCAAATACGGTCAAATTATGGACGAAAATTGCGGCGTCAAGCCGCAAAGCAAAAACCAAGGGGGGTCGACCAAATGCGCATTTGAGACACCCCCTTTTTTGTCCTAAAAAGGGGGATTTTCTTAAATTTTGGAAAAAAGTCTTTGATTTTCGATATTGACAATTTTGAGGTTGTGTGCTATACTGTATAATAGGCTATTTTCTTAGAGCTTTGTGAGGCGCAAAACACAAAATGGAGGAAAATAACAAAAATGGGCAAATATTTTGGCACAGACGGCTTTCGAGGGGAAGCCGGTGTCACACTGACAAGTGAGCATGCGTACAAGATCGGCAGATTTTTGGGCTGGTACTATGCCAACGGCGGTACCCACAAGGTGCGTGCAGTCATCGGGAAGGATACCCGTCGCTCCAGCTACAGGTTTGAGTATTCCATCGTGGCGGGACTGACCGCTTCGGGAGCCGATGCGTATATGCTGCACGTTACCACAACGCCAAGCGTCTCCTATGCCGTAGTTGGTGACGATTTTGATTGCGGGATCATGATTTCGGCAAGCCACAATCCCTATACCGATAACGGGATCAAGCTGGTCAACAGCAAGGGGGAAAAGATCGACGATGCCACCATCGAAAAGATCGAGCTCTACCTTGACGGCAAGCTTGACGAGCTTGGAGTTGAAACGCCGGATCTTCCGTTTGCAACGGGGGCTTCCCTTGGAGAGATCGTGGATTACGCCGCAGGCAGAAACCGCTATATCGGTTATCTCATCTCGCTTTCCCGCTACTCATTCAAAAACTACCGTGTGGGCTTGGATTGCGCAAACGGCAGCGCATGGATGATTGCAAAGAGTGTTTTTGACGCTTTGGGCGCCAAGACCTATACCATCAATGCCTCTCCCGACGGACTCAACATCAACCGTAAGTCAGGCTCTACCCACATCGAGGTATTGGCAAGATACGTCAAGGAGAATCAGCTGGATATCGGCTTCGCCTTTGACGGTGATGCTGACCGTTGCATTGCGGTAGACGAGCGTGGCGAGATCATCAACGGAGACCACATTCTCTATGTCCTTTCCCGTAGGCTCAAAAAGAACGGTGCTTTGACCAACAACACCGTGGTTACCACCGTTATGTCCAATATGGGGCTTTATCGGGCTTTGAAGGAAGCGGATATCCGCTATGAGCAAACCACGGTAGGCGACCGTTACGTTTGGGAGAATATGCAAAGGACGGGCAATTGTATCGGGGGTGAGCAATCGGGACATATTATTCTCAGTAAATATGCCACCACCGGTGACGGGATTCTAACGGCGATCAAGCTGATGGAGGCGGTCATTGCCGAAAAGCTTCCGCTCTCCAAGCTTGCTGAGCCCGTGCAGATGCTTCCGCAGGTCATCAAGAACGTGCGTGTCTTGGATAAGGTGGCGGCACGTGAGCATCCCACCGTGCAGGCAAGTGTGAGAGAGGTCAGCCGACGACTTGGTACGGATGGACGCATTTTGCTTCGTGAAAGCGGAACCGAGCCGCTCATTCGTGTCATGGTGGAGGCTCCCACCGAGGAGGAGTGCGAAAATTACGCAGGTGAGGTCGTATCCCAGATCATCGCTTTGGGGCTTTCCAAGTGCTGAATCAAGGAGGAGAAAAATGAAGGAACAAATGCAGGTCGCTCACCTGTTTAAAACCCCCGATTCCGGCATTGCATACCGTTGGCTTTTGGACTTTACCTATCCGTGGGAGGCGTTGGCGGGAATCTCGGAGTTTATTCTAAAAACGGGTATGACCCTTTCTCCCGAGGAGTACGACCGTATCGGCGAGGATATCTGGATCGCAAAAAACGCAAAGGTGGCGCCCACCGCATCCATCAACGGCCCTTGTATCATTTGTGAGGGAGCGGAGATCCGTCACTGTGCGTTCGTGCGTGGCAGTGCCGTCATCGGTCGGGGTGCTGTGGTAGGGAACTCTACTGAATTGAAAAATTGCATTCTGTTTGACGGAGTGCAGGTCCCGCACTATAATTACGTGGGAGATTCGATCCTGGGGTACCGTTCCCACATGGGGGCGGGTGCCGTGACCTCAAACGTCAAAAGCGATAAGACCGAGGTCACCGTCCTATGCGATGGAGAACGGATCAGAACGGGACGCAGGAAGTTCGGGGCAATGCTTGGCGACCACGTGGAGGTGGGCTGTAATTCGGTCCTTAATCCGGGCTGCGTAATAGGAATGAACACGAACGTCTATCCCCGTTCGGTGGTCAGAGGATACGTTCCCGAAAACAGCATTTTCAAAAAGCAGGAGACCATAGTTACGAAACGATAAAAAAGCAGGAAAGAGCGGCTCTGCCGCACGGGCAAGCCCTCTTTCCGCAAAGCGCCTCAAAAAGCAAATAGCTTCCCGAAAATCAGGGTAATGATAGCGCCAGACCGTCCCCGTGCGTTTAGGACGGTTAACGAGGAGAGAAGTGATCGAGTTTTTCGGCGGGTACTTCTCCGGTACCGAAGGGTATCGTCAAAGCACAGGTCAAATATGCGGGTAACCGCAAAACAACCCCTGTAAATTTCATACGCATCACTGTTTTTCAACAAAAGAGGAAAACGTTTTTTTGGTGCGTCAATTTTCAGAAAGGGACGGGGGAGCGAATATCTCTCCCGCAGGGTAATTTTGTTATGTGTGGAATTATAGGATATACGGGCAACGGAAACGCCGTTCCCAAAATGACTGAGGGACTTTCGGTCCTGGAATACCGTGGATACGATTCCGTGGGGATTGCGGCACAAACCGACGGAGGCATCTCCGTGGTAAAATGTAAGGGCAGAATACAGACGTTGAAGGAAAAGGAGGAGCTTGCAGCACTTTCCTCTACCTGCGCCATCGGACATACCCGTTGGGCGACGCACGGAGGACCCTCAGATATCAATGCACACCCTCACCGTGCAGGCAGTGTAGTGCTGGTGCACAACGGGATCATTGAAAATTATAAGGAATTAAAGGAGCAAATGCAACAAAAGGGCGTTTATTTCCTTTCCGAGACCGATACTGAGGTTGCGGCAGCAGTGCTCAACGATTGCTATTTGGAATCCGGGGATCCCGTGGCGGCGATCCGCAAGGCAATGCTCCAATTAAAGGGCTCTTATGCCTTTGGCGTGTTGTTTGATGATCACAAGGGAGAGATCTATGCCGTTCGCCAAGGTAGCCCTCTGATTTTGGCAAAGGGACAGGACGGCTCCTACCTCGCTTCGGACATTACGGCGCTTTTGCCCTTTACCAGAGAATACTATCCCTTGGAGGAGGGAGAGATCGCACATCTGACCAAGTCGTTCGCCAAGCTTTGTTCCGTGGGGGGCGAGGAGATCACGCCCGCATGGACGACAACCTCCATGTCTCCCGAGGCGGCGCAAAAGGGTGGATATCCTCACTTTATGCTAAAAGAGATCCATGAGCAGTCCGAGGCAATCGTCAAATCGGTTTCCTCCCGCATCAACGCAGAGGGGCTGCCTGATTTTTCTGCGGACGGTATCGATGCCGATTTTTGGAAGCAGGTCAAAAATATTCAGATCGTGGCTTGCGGCTCCGCTATGCACGCAGGCATTGTGGGTTCTCGCTTTTTGGAGGAGTACGCCAAGATCCCGACCAATGTCTACATTGCCTCCGAATACCGATACCATCCTCCCTTGGCAGTGGACGGAACGCTGGTGATCATCATTTCCCAGTCGGGTGAAACTGCAGATTCCTTGGCGGCGTTGCGTTATGCAAAGAGCGCAGGACTTCCTACCTTAGGCATCGTCAACGCTGTTGAGACTACCATTGCAAGAGAAGCAGACCGCCGCATCTATACCTACGCAGGTCCGGAGATCGCCGTTGCAACCACCAAGGGCTATTGCACTCAGGTTTCGGTTCTGTATATGCTGTCCGTCGCCATTGCATACGCAACGGGACGCATGGACGCCGTGACGGCAAAGGAAATTGCACACAGCATCAAGGAGGATGCTCCCCGTGCAGTTGCCCATATGCTGGAAACCTATAAGGATACCTTCGTGCGCATTGCAAAAAAGCTGGCGCCCAAGGAAGATATGTTCTATATTGGCAGAGGTACCGCTTATGCGCTTTCCCTGGAGGCGGCGTTGAAGATCAAGGAGATTTCCTATATCCATACCGAGGCGTACGCTGCAGGGGAATTGAAGCACGGTACGATCTCCTTGGTAGAGGAGGGAACGCCTGTTATTGCCATTTCTACCGAGGCAGAGCTTTACGATAAGACCGAAAGCAACGTGCGTGAGGTGGCAAGCCGAGGCGCCGATGTAACGCTCATTTGCCGTGACGACACGGGAGAGAAGGAGTTTTCAGCAAACGAGGTGATCCTTTTACCCACCAATTCCGAGGCAGCAACCGTCTTTGCGGCACTGGTGACCATTCAGATCCTGGCTTACGAGACGGCAAGAATCAAGGGATGCGACATCGACCGTCCCCGCAACCTTGCAAAGTCCGTTACCGTAGAATAAAAACAAATTGGGTACTGACCGATCGGCCAGTACCCAAAACTTATTTATGAAATTATTTCTCCAAGGCCTTAAAGCCAAGACCACGCAGATCTGCCATGGTGTTGTTTTCCTCTGCATTGTAGAGCGCCCAAATGATACGCAGGCTCTGCAAAGCTGCACGGCCGTTGGTCATGGGAGTCTTGTCCTCGAGGATGCAATCCACGAAATGCTTGATCTCGTGCTGGGTTTGCTTGTTAGCGTGCTCGTCGGAAACGAGACTGTGCTTCCAAAGAACGGTGTAGGAGTGGCTCTCGTTGTGACCGTGGGGAACGTGCTCGCCGCTGCCGTTGTAAAGACGGATCTCGTCGTTATCGAACTCATATTCCAAAAGGCCCTTCTCGGTCTGGATCTGGAAGTCGTAGCCAAGACGAGTGCCTCTTGCGCCCCAGGTAGCGCCGTGATAACCGATAGCGCCGTTTTCAAACTTGATTACCACTGCGCTGGTACCCTCACGAAGCATCCAGGGCGTGCCGTTGCGAGTACCCACGTGAGCGCCGGTTACAGGCTCACCAAGGAACCAAAGCATGATGTCGATGTAGTGGCAGCCGTGGCTGAACAGCTGTCCGCCACCCAAACGGTTGGTCAGCATCCAGTGGCGATTGAGAGGATCGTCAAAGCCGATGCTTGCACCGGTCAACTGTTCGGTCCAAGCAGAGAACTGCAT
>JAFTMU010000091.1 GCA_017452215.1 Clostridia bacterium | reverse complement strand
CGCCGGGAATTTGCGTTTTTCGTTTGCAAGTACGATCAAATACCGTCAAATTATGGACGAAAATTGCGGCGTCAAGCCTCAAAGCAAAAACCAGGGGGGTGTCGACCAAATGCGAAACGCATTTGAGACACCCCCTTGGCAGTCAGATTTCTTTATACCGTTTCCCTTGCCACGAATTACGGGCATACAAAAGCTTGTCTATATCGTTGATCACCGCAGTTTTTTTCAAACTCCAAAGAGGGGCTAAAAGCTCCTCTTTTTTGCCGTCTCCCGTCAGCCGTCCGATCACCGTATCGGGGGGCAAAAGCTCCAAAGCATCGGCAACCGTGCGGATATACGCCTCTCTGTCCATGGGACGGTACTGCCCTGCCTCGTACATTTTTGCAAGAGGTGTGCCCCGCAGCACGTGGAGCAGATGGATCTTGACCTGATCGGGAGAGAGAGCGGAGACGTCACGCACACTTCTAAGCATTCCCTCCTCGTCCTCCCCGGGGAGACCGAAGATAAGATGCACCGAGATCTGTATTCTGTCACTTGCCTCCCTGAGCGCTCGGTAGCCCTTTACAAAGGCGGCGAAATCGTGCCCTCGGTTGATCCGCTTGGCGATCTCATCGTCCGAGGTCTGGAGCCCAAGCTCCACCGTCAGCACCGTATCCTCGGCAAGACGGGCGAGGTATTCCACCGTCTCGGGGGGGAGACAGTCGGCACGGGTGGCAATATTCAAGCCCACGATATTCGGCTGTGCCAGCGCCTCCCCGAATTTTTCCTTTAACACGGAAAGCGGAGCGTGGGTGTTAGTGTGCGCTTGAAAATAGGCAATGCAATGGGAGACGTCCCATTTTTTTGCGAATGCTTCCTTTTGCCGCTTGATCTGCTCGCTGATGGAAAGCGTCGCCTCGGGGGCAAAATCCCCGCTCCCCCGATCCGAGCAATAAATGCAACCGCCCGTGGAGCAGGTACCGTCGATGTTGGGGCAGGTAAAGCCCCCGTCCAAAGGCAGCTTTGCGCACTTTGCCCCAAAGACTTTACGCAAATAATAGTCGTAGGTATAATAGCGCTTGTTGCTGTCACTGTGGGGAAAAGGATTGCTTTGCGCTTGGGTGATTTTTTGCATACCGTGTCCTTTCTTTGAAACGTAGGATCAAAAACAAAAGCACTGCAAGGAGGGCAGATAGAATCGACAAAGGCTTGGCGCAGGGAGACGTAAGGGCAACAGAGGTCAGGATCCCCTCGGTGCCTTCCAGAATGCGGAGGGCTCCGCACACCAAAAACAGCAGGCAGGAGACGTTGGAAAAAAGAGAGGACGGGAGCTTTTTTTCAAGCACTGCTCCCACACCAAGACCGATCAAGTCCGCCGCCAGAAGCGCCGCAGTGCAACCGAGAAACACCGAGATCGAGGAAATCCCCGCTCCCTCTCCCGCCGAGAGCGTCAGAGCGGTCAGTTGGGTCTTGTCGCCCAGCTCCGCCAAAAAGTACGTACCGAACACGGTAACCACTGCCCCTTTCCCTGCACGGGGGCGTTCCTGCGCTCCATCCTCGCCTCCGCTCCCCAAATAAGCAAAGCATAAAAAGGCGATGCCTGCGATCAGTGAGATCCAATGCCTTGGAAGCAGCTCTCCCAAAAGGCTTCCTGCCGCCACCGCAATCACGTTGAGCAGACAGATCGCCAAAAAGGAGCCTGCCAAAATATCCCGAAAACGGTATTTTGCAAACAGAGCGATGATCAAAAATTGGGATTTATCCCCCATTTCCGCCAAGAAGATCATCAAAAAGGATTCCAAAAGAATGCCGAAGTTCATGTATTCTCCCCTCATTCCGTTTTAAAACGGGGGCCGCCTCACCAAGCGTGCGGCAGTCCCCTTTTCGACATCCTGTTTGTTTTTTTGTTTAGCCCTCTGCCTTGGTGAGAACCTGCTCGATAACGGCAATACGCACACAAAGAGTAAGGATCTGCATCGCCTCGGCAAGACTTTCCTCGTCGGGATAGGTGGGGGCGATGCGGATATTGCTGTCATACGGATCCTTGCGGTAAGGATAGGTGGCGCCCACGTCGGTCAGCTTGACACCCGCCTCGGAGCAAAGGGCATACGTGCGTTTTGCGCAGCCCTCCTTAACGTAGAGGCTGACGAAATAACCGCCGTTGGGATCGGTCCATCTTGCCGCACCCGTACCGTCAAGATCACGGTGCAGGGTGTTGAGCACGATCTCAAACTTGGGACGAATGATCTCTGCCAGACGCTTCATGTGGCGGTGGATATTCTTTGCAGAGCCGAAATAGCGCACGTGGCGGAGCTGATTGATCTTATCAAAGCCGATGGTCTGCGCCGAGATGATGGGCATGATCTGTGCAAGGTTTTCTCGGGAGGCTGCCATGATCGCAACGCCCGAGCCCGGGAAGGAGATCTTGGACGTGGAGGCAAAATAGAACACACGGTTTGCGTTTCCGTGCTTCTCACACGCTTCAAAGATATCTGCAAGGTGATCACGGCGATCGGTATACAGATCGTGCACGGCGTATGCGTTATCCCAGAAAATGCGGAAATCCTTTGCCGCCGTCTTCATGGAGGCAATGCGCTCTACCGTCTCGTCGGAATAGGTAATGCCGTCGGGATTGGAATACTTGGGACAGCACCAGATGCCCTTGACCGAGGGGTCGGAGGCTGCCAGCTTTTCCACGCTGTCCATATCGGGACCCGTAGGGGTCATGGCAACGGGAAGCATGGTGATCCCCAAGGATTCACAAATGGCAAAGTGACGGTCGTAGCCGGGGGCGGGACAGATAAACTTGATATTCTCCTCCCTGCACCAGGGGCGGTCACTGTCACACACGCCGTAGAGCATGGCTCTTGCCACCGAATCGTACATCAGATTGAGCGAGGAGTTTCCGCCGATGAACAGGCACTCCTTCGGGATATTCAAAAGCTCCGAAAACAGGCGCTTTGCTTCTCCAATACCGTCCAAGACACCGTAGTTACGGCAATCGAAGCCGTTTTCGGTACGGCAATCATAGGAGGAATCGATACAATCCAGCATTCCCTGCAAAAGGTCCAGCTGCTCGGCGCCCGGCTTTCCCCGGGACAGATCCAAGGAGAGTTTTTTCTCCTTTTGCGCCTCGTATTCTTTTTTTAATTCTTCCAACCGCTCCTCTAATTGGGGGCGGCTCATTTTTGCGTATTCCATGGGTTCTCCTTATAGGGGTACAACATTTTCATACAGTATAACATATTCCTATCCCGATTGCAATATGTTTTTTGCATTTTTTTATTAAAAACTTGCAAAAAAGAAGGAAAAATCAAAATTTTTTCCAAAATTCAAGGAGCATTTCTGCAAGTTCGTTTGCGCTTCCTGCATATTGAATGTGGTTCCAATGCTCGGGAAGGATGGCTTTCGTGCGGGGGTCGGCGTATCTTTCATCGATCAGAACCACCACTCCCCTGTCACTGTCACGGCGAATGACCCTGCCCGCCGCTTGAAGCACACGGTTCATGCCGGGATAGACGTAAGCATAATCAAATCCTCTTTCCCGTGTGGTGTCGTAGTGCTCCATGAGAATATTGCGCTCGCTGGTGATCCCGGGGAGTCCCGTGCCAACGATCACACTGCCGATCAGCTGTCCGCCCGGCAGATCCACTCCCTCGGAAAAGGAGCCTCCAAGAACACAAAAGCCCACACGTAGGCGCCCGTCGTCCGCAAACGCTCCAAGGAAGCTCTCCTTTTCCTGGGCGCTCATCCCCCGCTTTTGTACCACCGTTTGCACCTTGGGGTACCTTTTCGCAAACAGCTCCAAAACCGCCTCCATGTATTCGTAGGACGGGAAATAAACGATATAATTTCCCCGTTTAGCGCTGACCGTTGCGGCAATAGCGGAAAGGATCCGTTTGTAGGATTTCGCCCTTTCCCCATAGCGTGTGCTGATATTCGTCAGGGCGATCAATCCGAAGTTTTCGGGGGCAAAGGGGGACGGCAGAGAAATGCGCACCGCTTGCTTTCCTCCTCCAAGAATGTCCGCAAAATAATCGGGAGGGGTCAGCGTGGCGGAAAACAGAACCGATGCGTGGGCACGGTTCATGCAAGCATCCAGCACACGGGAGGGATCCAGGCAAACGAGACGAACGCTGCACTCCTCTCCCGCCACCTCAACAAAGGTGAGGAAGGCTTGGTCAAAATATTCAAAGATCAAGGAAAACCGCTTGACGCTTGACGCTTGCAGATACACAGCAGTCTCGAGAGGATCGGTGCGGTGAGAGCGAAGCCAGGCTTCCATTTCCTTTCCCACTGCCTCGATCTCCGTGCGCAGGTCCTCCATGGCGCCGTGGTTGAGATAGTAGCCGTGCTCTACCCCCTCCTCGTCCTTTTGCAAAGTGTCCTTGCACAAGCGCCGCAGCCCCTGCATCATGCCCACTGTTTTTTTCAACCGCTTTCGCAAAGGGTCCTCCGTCTCTAATAAGGAGAGGAGAGAGGAAAATGCCGTGCTGTTCAAGCGGGCAGAATACATATCCCTTGCCCGATCCGACAGGTTATGCGCCTCGTCAATGAGAAAAACGTAGCGAGACTCTCCTTGCGCCTGTGGGGAAAAATACCGTCTGAGGTACACCTGGGGATCAAATACGTAGTTATAATCGCAAATGATGATATCGCAAAGCTCCGAGAGCTCCAGCTGTAATTCATAAGGACAGATCGAATACTTCTCTGCGGTCTCCTCCAAGGTCCTGCGAGGGTATCCGCTCTGCTTCTCCATCAATTCACAGATCGCCAAGGGGGCACGGTCGTAAAAGCCCTTGGCATACGGACAATCCAGAGGGTTACAATGGCGGGAAACCCCAACGGGAGAGCATTTTGCCATCTCGTTTTTGCAGATCTGCTCCCGTGCGGTCAGGACCACAGTCCGCAAATGTGCTCCTGCCTTGAAGATTTTTGCCGCCGCCGCATATGCTTCTCTCCTGGCGGCTGCCTTGGCAGTCAGATAGAAGATCTTGTCGCAGTGTCCCTCGCCAAGGGCACGCACCGCAGGATAGAGGGTAGATACCGTCTTGCCGATCCCCGTGGGCGCCTCGGCAAAAAGCCGCTTGCCCGCTTTGATGTCACGGTAACACTCCTTCAACAGGATGTCCTGCCCCTCCCGCAGAGAGGAAAACGGAAATTTTCCGCTTCTCACACCGGGCAAAAGCACGCTCTGACGGTGGATCAGGAGCTTTGCCCTGTATACCAAACGGGAAAGAAGCCCATAAAATTGCTCCTTTAATACCTCCCGTTGGAACAGCATTTCCACGTGCTTGATGGCACCGTTCTCCACCCTGTAATAGGTCAGACGGGTACGTATTTCGGAAAGTCCCCGCTCAGTGGCAAGCATATAAGCATAGCAATTCAGCTGATCACTGTGCCGCAGTGACGGGGGGTGATCAAAGGCTCTTGCACTGACCGTCTTGATCTCGTCCACGGTCAAAGGCTGGGTGGCAATGATGCCGTCGGCTCTGCCGCTGATCTCAAAGGTGATCCCGTCAAGGAGAACGGTGTGGCAAAGAGAGACCTCGGGGGTATAAAGTACACCTGCCTCGCTTTGCAGCTTACGGTGCACCGCCGAGCCGATAGCGGCACGCTCCGCCAAGAAGCGCTTGCCCATACCGGGGCGCAGATCCAGATCGCCGCCCATCGTTCCGTATGCAACCAATTCACCTACGGAAATACAAAAGACCGCTCTTTCTGCGTCGTATTTCACCCCGATCCCCCCTTTTCCGAATCATTTTTATAATAATTCTAATTCTTATTCTTTATTTTGCCTCATACCAGCTGTTGCCAATATGAATATCCACGTCCAGGGGAACAGCATATTCCACAGCGTGCTCCATTTCCTCTTGCAGAATGCGCTTTGCCCCCTCGGCAACGCTTCGGTGAGCCTCGATCAAAAGCTCATCATGCACTTGCAGGATCAGGCGAGCATCGATGCCGCTCTCCTTTAATTTTTGATGCACCCGCACCATGGCAAGCTTGATGATATCGGCTGCCGTTCCCTGAATGGGACTGTTCATTGCCACACGCTCGCCAAAGCGCTGCTGCATCTTGTTGGTTCCTGCCAATTCGGGGATATAGCGGCGTCTGTGAAACAGTGTGGTCACGTATCCCTTTTCGTAGGCCTCCTTAATGGTATTCTTCAAATACGCATCGATTTGGGGATATCCTCCCAAATAGCGGTCGATATACTCCTGCGCCTCGGCTCTGGAAACGCCGAGATCATCTGACAGGGAGAAAGCGCCAATGCCGTACATAATGCCGAAATTGACCGCCTTTGCCTTTTTTCTCATCTCGGAGGTGACTCGGTCCTCCTCCACCCCAAAGACCGTGGCAGCGGTAGAGGTGTGAACGTCCACACCGTCGAGAAAGGCACGGATCATAGTTTCATCCTTCGAGATGTGCGCCAAAAGCCGTAATTCGATTTGGGAATAGTCGGCGTCAATGATGACGTAATCCCCGTTTTCGGGAAGGAAAAAGCGGCGCAGCTCCCGTCCAAGCTCGGTCCTTACGGG
>JAFTMU010000090.1 GCA_017452215.1 Clostridia bacterium | reverse complement strand
TTTTCGGGCTTTTCCTCTACCAGGTCCTCAAGCCCGGACAATTCGGCAGAGCGCATCAGGCACTTATATCCCAATACCATGCTGTCGATGTATCCAAGCACGCCCCTGATGATAGGCAAGCGGCAAAATGCGGGACGCTTTGCGCCCTTGGTCTCAAACTCCTCGGTGACGATCTCCCCTTGGGTGTTGCGCACCGCCATGGCAGTCATCTTAGGGCCACGCATCATGATTCCCTCCAGCAGCGCCTGCCCTCCAATGGAGGTCTTACGGCGGCAAGCCGTAATCTCATTCTTATCCTTCAAAACAATTCCTTTCCGGCAAAGCCGTGATTTTATTTTCAAACAAAGGTTATTTTACTATTTTTATATGAACTGCATATGAACAAAGCAAAAACTTCCCCTCACACGAGATATTTTTCGCACGGGTGACATACGAACGCAACGGCACCCATCTCCCGCAAGGCGGTACAGGCACGCTCGGCCTCCTCCATAGCTTCAAAAATACCGAACACCGACGGACCGCTGCCGCTCATCATCGAGAAAACCGCTCCTTGGCGGTACATGGTGCTTTTGACCACGTCAACGTCCTTTTGCACCGTGGGCACAACCTGCTCGAACAGATTGTAAAAATGCTTTACCGAGGCAGAAAGATCGCCGTTTTTCCACAACGTGGCAAGGTTTTCGGGACGATCGTCTGCGGGCTGCCTCTCTTGAAAGAAGTCATATTTGCGATCCAATTCGCCATACGCCCAAGGGGTGGAAACCCCTTCCCCTTTGCATGCGACCACTAAAATAGCCCTTGGCATAGAGGGGATCTCCTCTATTTTCTCTCCGATCCCGCTGACCCGTGCGCCGCCGCCGATGATGCAAAACGGAACGTCTGCACCAAGGGTGGCACCGAGCGTACACAGCTCATCCAAAGAAAGCTTTTTGGGAGAGAGATGATTGAGCGCACGCAGAACTGCCGCCGCATCCGAGCTGCCGCCTGCAAGGCCTGCCGCCATGGGAATGTGCTTTTCCAGGCAGATGCGCACCGTGCCGCTTTGCTCGGTGCGTCGCAAAAAGGCTTCGGCAGCACGCCAGGCAAGATTGCGGCAATCCGTAGGCATAGACGCATTCCCGGAGGCACTCAAAAAAATTGAGGTATGGAGGGACGGCAAAAAATCCACCGTCACCAAATCGCACACGGACACCGTTTGCATGATGCTGACGATATCGTGGTATCCGTTTTCCCGTCTTGCTGTGACGTTGAGGTAAGCGTTGATCTTTGCGTTGGCACGTTCGGTTCTCATCCTTATCTCCTTTGCTTTTTTACTCTGTATATTCTAACACAAATTTGAAGGATTTGCAACATTTCTCCCCTAAATAAATGAAAAAAAAGAAAAACCTATTGACGAAGCCCTTAAAATGGTATAAAATATTTATATTATACTAATTATCTACTTTCAGAGGTGCGCCCGATGGAATCCGAAAACAAAAAATTCTTAACAAAAAAAGCGACCACCGCCATCCTGGCTTACGTGGTGATCTTCTTTGCGGTCCTGATCATCGCTTACTACACCGAGCTGACGGCATGGGTATCGGGGATACTGGATCTTTTCAAGCCTGTACTGATGGGACTTGCGTTTGCATACATCTGCAATCCGCTGTTCCGCTTTTTTGAGCGCAAGCTGCTCTTTCGTGTCAAGCCCTCGGGGCTACGCCGTGCGCTTTCCCTGCTTCTTTCCTACCTGCTTCTTTTTGCTTTGATCATTTTCTTGCTTTTGTTGATCCTGCCTCAGCTGATCCAGAGCATTACCAGCTTTGTTTCCAACTATCAGTCTCACGTGAACGGAGCTATTGTTTACATCAACGGAATGTTCGTCTCCATCAACGGCTTTTTTGAGACCTTTATCGGTCCCAACGAGCTCTTCAAACCAGTAGACAACACACAGCTCTTTGACACACTGTACAAGATACTGACCGACGTTATCAATCACATCAACATCAGCGACATCACGGGCACGGCAGGTACAGTGGTCTCCTCTGTCGCCGACGTGATCTTTGCCCTGTTCATCTCCATCTATCTGCTCACCTCCAAGGAAAAGAGATATGCGCAGATCATGAAATTCCGCCGTGCCGTTTTCAGCGACGCTGCAAACCGCCGCATTACCAAGGTCTGCACCAACGCAGACACCCTGTTCGGTAAATTCTTGGAAGGAAAGCTCTTTGATTCTCTCATCGTTGGCTGTTTGACCTATATCGTCACTTCCCTGTTCGGCATCCCCTACGCACTCTTGATCGCCTCGGTGGTGGGAATCTTTAATATCATTCCCATCGTTGGCTTTTTGATCGCTCTGGTTCCCACGTCGCTGATCGTCTTTCTTACCGATGCAGATAAGTTCCTTCCGTTCTTGATCATTGCGTTTATTATCTATCAGATCGATGCGAACATCATCAGCCCCAAGATTCTTGGAAGCAACACAGGCGTCAGCGCCTTGTGCGTGATCATCTCCATCTGCGTCATGGGGGCTCTCTGGGGATATATCGGTATGATCCTGGGCGTTCCGCTCTTTGCGACGATTCTGGAGCTGGTGGATTCCTTTACCCATCAGCGCTTGCAAAAAAAGCGTTGCCCCGATGACGTAGAAAACTACTATGCCCCCGATGCGGCACCGGGAACCCATAAAAATCTCATTTCCGGATCGGGCAGATGGATCAATGCTCTCAAAAAAAGAGTATTGCACGCCAGAGCGCTGATCGAAAAAGGCAAGGAGAGCGACCTGACACGCAAGGACCGTGCCGCCCTGCGCATTTATGCTCTTGCCAATAAGACACGCATTATCAAGGATCCTCCACCCGAGATATTAACGCAATTTGCCGCAGAAAAAGAAGAAGAAGCCATCCGCCACGGTGCGCTGCAAGATCTGGAGCAACGCCTGTCCGCCCTCAAAGAGGAGCGTAAGGCTGCCGTTTTTGCAGGCACTGATACTGATGAGAGAGGAGAGTGACACAATGATCGCAGATGCAAATCAAAAAAAGCTGTTCCGTTGGGTCTCTGCCTTTTTCATCTTCCTGTTATTTTTGTTCATCATTCTTCGCTTGGACAACATCAATTCCTGGCTCAATTACGCCCTGTTCGTCCTTCGCCCCGTTTTGATCGGGTTGGTGATCGCTTATCTTTGCAATCCCATTTTCAGAATGTTTGAAAGAAAAGCGTTTTCCAGGATCTCCTCCTTCCGTTTCAAGCGCTCCGTTTCCCTTTTGTGCACCTATATCGTGCTCTTTCTCATTTTCTTTACGTTGATCATGCTCATCGTTCCCCAGCTCATTTCCAGCATTCTTGACTTTTTGGGCAGCTACGAGGCATATCTGCAAACGGCGCTCGGCAGCGCAAACGATATCGTTGGAATGATCAACGGCATCTTCTCCACAGAGATACAATTACCCGAGTATGAGATCATCAGGAAGAGCATTGCCGACTTTTTGGCAAATATGGAGCTGCAAAGCTTTTTGGAAAGCATGCTGACCTATTCCACCATTGAGGCGCTGTTTTCGATGATCGGTGAGGTGTTCTTTATCTTTACCGATATCATTTTCGGTCTCTTTATCTCCGTGTATATCCTCAGCACCAAGGAGAATCTCTATGCCTATGTGATGCGTTTGAGAAAGGCAGTTTTCCCGGAGGAGATCAATGCAAGGATCACCTCGGTCTGCACCATTGCAGACCGTTCCTTCGGAGGATTTATCCGAGGAAAGCTGTTGGATTCCACCATCGTGGGCGTGATGGTCTACATCATCATCTCTATCATGAACGTCCCTTACGCCATTTTGATCGCCGTAATCATCGGAATCACCGACATTGTACCCGTGGTAGGTCCCTTTATCGGTGTCATTCCCTCTGCCGTGATCATTCTGCTCACCGACCCCATCAAGGTCATTCCCTTCCTTTTGACCATTCTGATCGTACAGCAGATCGACGGAAATATTATGGCACCAAAGATCCTTGGAGAGAATACGGGCGTCAGCTCCCTGTGCGTCATAATCGCCATTACCATCATGGGCGCCATCTGGGGACTTGTGGGAATGGTCGTGGGCGTTCCGCTCTTTGCCACCATTCTGGAATTGACCGATAAATATCTGAACAAAAAGCTGCATTCCAAGGGCATTTCCGCCGATGCGATCTCAAAAGAGGAATTAGACAAAGCCGATACAAGTCATCAAAAGAAAGCAGACGGCGGCATTGGAACGCTTACCGAGGGAGAGCGAAGAAGGATTCTCGCCTTCACCCTGGCAACCCGTCATCACACCCTTACCGAATCGAATGAGGCTGCCCTTTCTGCCTTTGCAAAGGAATATGCCGAAGCAACGCAAAACAAAAAATCAGCCACCTCAAACGGCGGCTTTCAAGAAAGTAATACACAGATTCCGGAGGTTTAAACAATGAACAACACAGGCTTTTATAAAAAAGGCGGCATCTCGGTTGAGACGGCGCATATCTTCCCCGTTATTAAGAAATGGCTCTATTCCGAAAAAGACATCTTTTTACGTGAGATCGTCTCCAACGCTTGCGACGCAGTGACCAAGCTGCGCCGCCTCTCCTCCCTCGGTCAATACGACGGCGGAGAGGAAAGTTACCGTGTGGACGTGACCCTCGACCCTGCGGCACGGACGCTGACCGTCAGTGACAACGGCATCGGCATGACTGCCGAGGAGCTGGATCGCTATATTTGCCAGATCGCCCTTTCCGGCGCCTTGGAGTTCGTTGAAAAATACGAGGGAGACAATCAAAACAACGGCATCATTGGTCACTTTGGTCTTGGATTTTATTCCTCCTTCATGGTCAGCGACCGTGTGGAACTGATCACAAGATCCTACACCGGCACCGACGCCCTGCACTGGGTATGCAACGCCGACGGCGAATATGAAACCGAGGCAGGTCAGCGTGATGCCCATGGCACCACGGTCATCATGCATATCTCCGAAGAGGAAGCAGACTATCTGAAAAAGGACAAGATCGAGGAGATCCTTGAAAAATACTGTGCCTTTATGCCCGTGGAGATCTATTTTGAAGCGGTCGGCGAGGAGAGTGAGAGCGATGACGGAAAGGAAGCCCCCGCTCCCGTCCCCGTCAACGATACCACTCCCCTGTGGCAAAAGAATCCCTCGGACTGCACCCCCGAGGAATACAAGGAGTTTTACCGCAAGGTCTTTCACGATTACCGTGAGCCCCTGTTCTGGATCCACGTCAATGCTGATTATCCCCTCAACTTCAAAGGGATCCTTTATTTCCCCAAGCTCACCAACGAATATGAATCCATCGAGGGGCAGGTCAAGCTCTATTACAACCAGGTATTTGTTGCGGACAACATCAAGGAAGTGATCCCCGAATACCTGTTGATGCTCAAGGGCGTTCTGGATTGCCCCGAGCTTCCCTTGAACGTTTCCCGCAGCTATCTGCAAAACAACACCTACGTTTCCAAGGTCTCCGCTCACATCGTCAAAAAGGTGGCAGACAAGCTCAACAGCCTGTGCAACACCGCACGGGACGAGTACGAAAAGGTTTGGAACGATATCCGCACCTTTGTGGAATACGCCTGCATGCGGGATCGCAAATTCTATGACCGTGTCAAGGATTCCCTCCTTTTGGAATTGACCGACGGCTCCTATATCACCTCCCGTGATTACCTTGAAAAAGCCAAGGAAAAGCACGAAAATACGATTTACTACGCCTCCGACAAGGCGGCGCAGGCGCAATATATTTCCATGTTCGAGGCAGAGAGCATTCCCGTTGCCGTATTCGAAAAGCAGCTGGATACCCAATTCCTTTCCATTATGGAATCCTTCACTCCCGAGGTCAAATACGTGCGCATTGATGCAGACGTGGCTTCCCTTTTGAAGGCGGAGGGCGAGGATACCTCTAACGAGGCGCTTTCAAATCTCTTCGTCAAGGTCAGCGGAAACGAAAAGCTCAAGGTGGAGTTCGCTTTCCTCAAGGATGCGGGTGTTCCCCTGCTTTTGACCATCTCGGAGCAATCCCGCCGCATGGAGGAAATGCTGAAAATGTATGCTATGAGCGGCATGAATATGGGCGATGCCTTCCCCAAGGAGGAGACCTTGACCGTAAACACCGCCAACGCTTTGATTTCCAAATTGGAATCGATGGAAAGCGAAAAACAGGAAAAGGCTGCCGCTTATCTCTACCGTCTGGCAGTGCTTTCTCAAAGAAAGCTGAGCGCAGAGGAGCTGCAAGGCTTTTTGAAGGACAGCTACTCGATTCTTGATCTGATCTGATCCCAATGCGTGATTTTCACATTTACTCCCCCGAAGACGCCATCGTATCCAACTTAAAGGAGACCGCCCTGCGTCTTGACAGGATCTGCCAGCAGGAGCTCTCTCATATAGAGGAGCTTGCAGAGGAGATCGCAGGCATCGGGGACGTGGGAGAGATCCTGCAAACCCTCCCCGACCATCGCCCACCAAGCTTTCCCATCGACGAAACGGCATTGCCGCAAAGCAAGCCCTGGCTCACACTTTCAAAAAATACTCATCAGACACTGCTCTCCCTCTCTCTTTGCAGGGCGCTGTGCCCAAGACTTGCAAAAAAGGCATCCTTGACGAGAGAAATCTTTTCGTCCGAATCAGAAGAGATCTCCCCCGAGAACAGAAACCGCATCGTTTATCAAAAAAGCAGCTATGCGGATTCCGCCTTTTTGCAGATTTCTTCCGCACTTCCCGATTGCCGTGCCGTTTATGCGCCGAGCTTTGGGGCGGCGTGCGAGGAGGTCTACAATGGGCAAAGCGAGTATTGCATCCTCCCCATTGAGAATTCCTCGGAGGGGCAGCTGCTCAGCTTTTACCGCCTGATCGAGCGTTATGAATTGAAAATCACACTTTCCTGTGACGTTCTCTCGGGAGATGCCAACCGCTCCACTCGCTTTGCTCTGCTCGGACGCAATCTTCCCACCGATTTGGATCACACAAAACAGGAATGCTTTTTCGAGCTTTCCCTCCCCCTGGGAACAACTCCCGAAACGGCGGACGTTCTGCTTGCCGCACAGCTGTGCGGGCTCTCTCTGCGCCGCATCTCCTCTCTGCCAAGCACAAAGGAGGAGCTTCCGTTTTCGGTATTTTATTCGTTTTCGGCATTCCATGGAGATCTGCATACCTTTTTGCTCTATCTTGCCATGGAGGCGCCGCAAGCCACACACTTGGGGCTTTACCCACATATTACCAAGAAAGGAAATTGATCATGGATCGCTTCACTTATACCACTCGGGGTGTTTGCTCCCGTAGTATTGACATTACCGTGGAGGACGGTGTCATCCACGAGGTGACATACCACGGCGGCTGCTCCGGAAACACCCAGGGCGTCGCTGCCCTCGTCAAGGGAATGAAGGTCGAGGATGCCATTGAGCGTCTTGGCGGCATTCGCTGCGGCTTTAAAAGCACCTCCTGCCCCGATCAGCTCGCTTTGGCTCTTGGAGAATATCTCAATCAAAAATAACATATCCTACTTTTAAGCTTTCACCAATTTCTATCAGATGCAAGGAGGCATTGACATGAACGCACGTTCCGACCAACTAAAGTATATTCAAAATTATCGCAAATGGCTTGACCTCGGTCCTTTGACCGGGGAAGAAAAAGAGGAGCTTTTGTCCATTGAAAGTAATGCCGATGAGATTGAGCTGCGCTTCGGCCAAAGCCTCACCTTCGGTACGGCAGGACTCAGAGGCACCATGAAAACCGGGCTCAACGCAATGAACACCTATACCGTTGCTCATGCAACGCAAGGTCTTGCCAACTTGATCCTTGCCGAAAAGAGAGAAAAAGACGGCGTTGCCGTTGCCTACGACTCCCGCAACAATTCCGAGCTGTTTGCAAAAACCGCCGCCTGCGTACTTGCGGCAAACGGCATCAAGGTCTACCTTTTTGATGCGCTGCGTCCCACCCCCGAGTTATCCTTCGCCCTGAGAGAATACGCTTGCGTTGCGGGAATCAATATCACCGCCTCCCACAATCCCAAGGAGTACAACGGATACAAGGCGTATTGGGAGGACGGCGCACAGCTTCCCCCCGAGCACGCCGACACCGTTTCCCGTGAGATCGACCGTCTTGACATCTTCAAAGACGTCAAAACCATGGACTACGACCAAGCGATCGCCAAAGGCATCATTAACATTCTCGGACAGGAAACGGATGAAAAGTATCTTGCCAACGTGCAGGCGCAAGCTGTCAATCCCGATGCAGTCAAAAGAGTTGCCGACGAATTGAAGATCGTCTATACCCCCTTGCACGGCACGGGTCACAAGCTGGTCCCCGAGATCATGCGCCGCATTGGTTTGAAGCACATTTATACTGTTGACGAGCAAATGGTCATCGACGGAAACTTCCCCACCGTAAAAAAACCGAATCCCGAATACTCCGACGTGTTTACCTTGGGCATCGGGATCGCTGACCGTGTAGGCTCGGATCTGGTGATCGCCACCGACCCCGACGCTGACCGTGTGGGCGTAATGACCCGCACCCCCGACGGCTCCTTTGCCACCATTACGGGAAATCAGATGGGAGCCCTGCTGGTGGATTATATCATCACCGCATATCAAGAAACGAATACTATGCCAAAGAACCCCTACGTGGTAAAGAGCATCGTAACAAGCGAGCTGGCTTCCAAGATCTGCCGTGCCAACGGTGTCAAAATGCACAACGTGCTCACGGGCTTTAAATTCATTGGTGAGGTCATTAAGAACTACGAAAAAACGGGAGACGGCTCCTTCCTCTTCGGGTTTGAGGAAAGCTACGGCTATCTCAAGGGCACCTATGCCAGAGACAAGGACGCCGTGGTCGCCTCCATGCTCATCTGTGAGATGACTGCCTTTTATAAGGCAAAGGGCATGACTCTTTTTGACGCTTTGGAAGCGCTTTGGAAGAAATACGGCTTCTGCTATGAGACCAACGTGGAGATCTACATGGAAGGGCTTGGCGGCAGTGCTCGCATGGACGCTTTGATGAACAAGCTCCGCAATAATCCTCCCTCCTCATTTGGTGGAGTTCCCGTCTCCTTAGTAGGCGATTACAAGACAGGAATACTGACGGAAAACGGCGTTTCCCGTCCCACGGGATTGCCCTCCTCCAACGTTCTTTATTACCAATTGGAAAACGGCGACGTGATCGTTGCCCGTCCCTCGGGCACGGAGCCGAAGATCAAGTACTACTATATGTTAGAGGCTGACAACAAAGCTCACGCCGAGGAAAAGCTGGCACGCTACCAAAAGACCATCTCGGAGCTTGCCGATTAAAAAGATTTTTGCACTCTCCGTCCTTGGATGCTGAACGCAATACCGATGGAGAGTGCCCTTTTATCAAAACCCAGGAGGTGTCACCATGGAAAGAAACACGCAAGAAATGACTGAGCTCTTTGATCTGCTGGAAAAACGAAGATTTCCCGAGCTGATGCGACGAATAGACGAATACAACCCCATGGATGCCGCCGATTTTTTGCAGGAGCTTTCTCCCGAGCAGCTCCCCTTGGTCTTCCGCCTTTTGAAAAAGGATACCGCTGCAGAGATCTTTGCCGAATTGGACCAGGATCTGCAAAAGCTGATCATTGACCGAATGACTGACCGTGAGATCTCGGTGATGCTGGACGAGCTTTATACCGATGATGCGGTAGATATGCTGGAGGAAATGCCCGCAAACGTGGTCAAGCGCATCATGAAAACAGCCACGCCCGCAACAAGAAACGAGATCAATCGCTTCCTTTCCTACCCCGAACGCAGTGCAGGCAGTGTCATGACCAGCGAATTTATCGATCTGCGTGCCTCCATGACCTGCGAGGAGGCAGTGGCAAGGATCCGACGGATCGGTCTTGATAAGGAGACAGTGTACGTGGCTTACGTAATCGATGCCTCCCGTGTACTGCAAGGCGTGGTAGAGCTCAAGCAGCTGCTCTTTGCCCAGCCGGAGGATCACATCGGGGACATCATGGACAAAAACGTGGTCTTTGCCTCCACCCAAGATGACCGTGAGGAGGTTGCCAATCTGATTTCCCGCTACGATATGATCGCCTTGCCCATTGTGGACATGGAGCAGCGATTGGTGGGAATCGTAACCGTTGACGACGCCTTGGACGTCCTTGAAACCGAGGCAACCGAGGACATTGAAAAAATGGCGGCAATTTCGCCAAGCGAAAAGCCTTACCTGAAAACAAGCGTATGGGAAACATGGAAAAAGCGTACCCCGTGGCTTTTGCTCCTGATGATCTCCGCAACCTTTACGGGTGCCATCATCACACATTACGAGACCGCCATCGGCACGTATGCGATCCTGACGGCATTTTTCCCAATGCTGATGGGCACAGGCGGTAACGCAGGGGGACAGACCTCCGTAACTGTCATTCGTGGACTTTCCTT
>JAFTMU010000089.1 GCA_017452215.1 Clostridia bacterium | reverse complement strand
TCGCACCGAATACAGGTAATGCCAAGGCGTTCTGCTCCAGAGCGGATCAACGGAAGCTTTTTTTCATGAAGATCAAAGGAAAGGAGGGTTCCCTCGTTTTCCATTTTCATGGCAAGTCCAAAGCTTTTGGAGCCGGGGCAGGCACAAATATCCGCCACGGTTTGTCCCGGTTGGGGATCCAATGCCTCTACGCAGAGCTGAGAAGCCTCGTCTTGTACAAAAAACAACCCCTCTTCAAAGCCGTAAAGCTCCCGTACCGATCCCTTGATGCGAAGCCCGTGAGGGGAAAAGGGTGTGGGGACAGCCTCGGAGTCGGTTTCACCAAGCTGCCTCATCAGGCTTGCACGGTTTGTCTTGAGGGTGTTGACCCGAACGGTGGTTGGGGGCGGTGTGCCGATCCCAACCAAAAAATCCTCCGCCCCCTGTTCGCCCATGGCTTCGATGAGCTTTTGGCAAAGGGGGAGCCCCACCGAATGGGCCACCGAAAGATAGGCGGCAAGGCCGTCTTCCCGTTTGGGAAGCAACATTCCGTCGGAGCGTGTATAAGCACGGAGAACCGCATTGACAAACCCCGCACTTTTCTTGGGGCAAAGTGCCACCGTCTCATAGAGAACGGCGTGAGGGGGGATGCGATCCAAATACATCAGTTGGTACAGCCCCATCCGCAAAGCGGTGAGAACGGTACCGTCCAATTGAGAAAGAGGGCGGCTGGAAAGATGGGAAAGCTGATAATCCAACGTCAGCTTTCTCTCAATCACCCCGTAAAACAGGGTGGCGGCCAGAGCTCTGTCAGGGGCGGAGAGACCGCTTTCCGACAGGGCGTGATCCAAGGCCAAATTTGAAAATTGGCGGTTTTTTTCCGCCTTTTGCAAAAGCGAGCAAACAAGCTGTCTGGATGTCATACAAGCCCTCATTTATCGGCGGCGATTGTTTGCCAACAACAGCAGACGAAGCAGGGTCAGCACCGAGGTCAGCAGAGCGGCCACATAGGTCATAGCGGCGGCACCCAGTACCTTTTTGGCGCCTCCCATTTCTTGATCGGACAGGATTCGGAACTCTCCCAAGGTCCGAAGGGCACGGTTGGAGGCGTTAAATTCCACGGGAAGCGTTACCAGCTGAAAGAATGCGATTACTGCATACAGCAGAACGCCAAACAGCATCAGGCTGTCACTGGCCACCCAAAGTCCCAGCATAAATAGGGGGATGGCGAGCCAAGAGCTGTAACGGGTCATGGGAACGATTGCCGCCCGCAACCGAATGGGGCCGTAATTCTGTGCATATTGCAGAGCGTGTCCCGCCTCATGAGCGGCAATGCCCACCGATGAAACGGTGGCCATATCATAGACCGCTTCGGAAAGGCGGATCACCCCTGCCTTGGGGTCGAAATGGTCGGTCAACTCTCCCCGTATCCGTTCCACGCGAATATGGGAAAGACCGTTGCAATCCAAAATCTTTCGGGCAACGGCGGCTCCCGTCAGCCCACCGGAGCAGGGAACGGTGGCATATTGCTTATAGGTGGAGCTGACCCGCATCTGTGC
>JAFTMU010000005.1 GCA_017452215.1 Clostridia bacterium | reverse complement strand
GCATCGTTAAGGAAGCCATGAAGGCGGCTGATGTGCTTTCCAAAGAGGGAAAACAGATTGGTATTTTGCTCCTGGAGCAGTTAAAGCCCTATGACGAGACGGCAAAAATGATCCTGCCCCTGTTGCCCAAAAAGGCTTGCAAGCTTCTTTTCTTAGAGGAGGAGATCTATGCCGGCGGCATGGGAATGTTGCTTTCCGAGGCACTTCTGCGCCATCCCGAGACCAGCAACAAGGATGTCTGTGTGATGGCGATCGAGGAGGATTTCGTGGTACAGGAGAGAAACGAATCCATTTTAAAGACCGCAGGATTGGATCATGACAGCATCGTTGCCAATCTGCTTTGAAAGGATTTTTTCATGAGCTTTTATAACCGCTTGGGGCGGATGACCCAAACTGCCGTCTTTGAGGAGGAGGGCTACTACGTTTGGTGCTCCTCTCTGGTCAAGCACGAAGATATTTACTATTTGTTCTATTCCAGATGGAAAAAAGAATATGGGTTTGAAGCGTGGGTGAGCCACTCCGAGATTGCGGTGGCTTCCTCTCGGGAGCTTTTTGGAAAATTTTGCTTTGAAAAGGTTCTCTTTTTCAAAGAGAATTCCGAGCGCTGGGATCGGGATTGTTTTCACAATCCAACGGTGCTTTCGTGGCAGGGAAAATACTACCTTTACTATATGGGGAACTACGGTGACGGCGATTTTTGGTCTCACCGCAACCATCAGCGTGTCGGTGTTGCCGTTGCGGAGCATCCGCTCGGGGAGTGGCGGCGACCGGAAGAGCCCGTGATCGACGTTTCCGAGGACGGTTTTGATTGTCTGATGACCTCCAATCCCTCGGTCTGTGTATTGCCAGACGGCAGAATTGCCATGATCTACAAGGGCGTAGGAAAAGAAAAGCCCCTGCCCAAGGGAGGCCCCGTGGTCTGCGGAATGGCGTATGCCGAGCATCCCGAGGGACCGTTTGCCAAAACGGGGATTCCCGTGATGCAAAATCCCAATCACCCTTGGTCGGTGGAGGATCCCTTTTTGTTCGTGGAGAAGGGAAGGCTCTTTGCCATCGTCAAGGATTTTCAAGGCTATTTTACGGGAACGGGAAGCACGTCCCTTGCGTTGTTTGAGTCTCCCGACGGCATGGACTTCGTTCCGTCGGAGGAGCCGCTTGCCATGGATCTGTGTATCCCCACGGAGGATGGCGATATCCCCGTCAAGCGCCTGGAGCGTCCCCAGATCTATTTTGAGGACGGAGCTCCACGGGCGCTCCTTCTGGCGGTGAAGCCAACGGAGGGCGATCACAGCTACGCCGTCCGTATTCCCATTGTTCGTTGATTTTTTACTTAAACGAGGACTGTTATGATGATACCAAAATGCAACCTTCATGCCCATACCACCTTTTGTGACGGAAAGCACAGCGCCGAGGAAATGGTATTGGCGGCAATCGACGCCGGCATGGAGACACTTGGATTTTCGGGACATTCGGGACTTCCGTTTTACACCGACTGGTGTATGAATCCCGTCAATACCCGAGCCTATCAAAAG
>JAFTMU010000088.1 GCA_017452215.1 Clostridia bacterium | reverse complement strand
CAGCCCCTTGCGCAAAAAAGCCGATGGTAGGCTTTTTTGCGCCGGGAATTTGCGTTTTTCGTTTGCAAGTACGATCAAATACCGTCAAATTATGGACGGAAATTGCGGCGTCAAGCCGCAAAGCAAAAACCGGGGGGTGTCGACCAAATGCGAAACGCATTTGAGACACCCCCTTATTACCTAAAAAATACCTGCCAAACGCAAGAGAAATGTTGCCAAAAAGACCGAGATCGCCGATAGCAGCGTGGTCCACACCACCAGCTGTCCCGCCAAGGTCACGTCTCCATTCATCTCCTGCGCCATCGGCACGCTGGAAACCGCCACGGGAGTGGCAAACATGGCAATAAAGGACGAAAAATGCGCTCCCGTAAATTGCTCCTTGAAGAAAAGGAACGCCGCTCCCAAGCCGATCAGCGGCACCACTGCCGTCCGCAACAAAACGCCAAAGAGGATCTCCTTTTTCAGGGACGCCACCGCCGAAAACTCAAACTGTGCCCCCAGAACCAACAGCGCCAAGGGAGTCGCTACACTCGACAAATATTCCAGCACCTTGAACAGGGGCGTCAAATCCGACAGACGGAACTGTACTCCCGCTTGTACAAGGATCGCACGGATACCAAGCGCCGCAAGCCCCGCCGTGATACCTTGGATCAAGGGGTTACGTAAAACCTCCATGACGATCTTTTTTGCGCTGGGACGGCTTCCGTCCTGATTGAAGATAGAAAGGCTGACCACGGCAAGCACGTTCAAAAGAGGGATACTCACCGCCATCAAAAGCGTCGCCGCCGCAACTCCCTCCGCCCCGCAAAGAGACTGTGCCAGGGGAATGCCGATCAAGGCGTAATTGGAGCGAAAAGCGGCTTGCAAAAGCGCTCCTCTGGCGCCCGGACGCCGACTCACCGCCAACACTGCGGGAACGGCCGCCGCAAAGATCAAAAGCAGGGCTACGATCACGTAGACCACGTATCCAAGCTCCACGCTTCCAAGATCCGAAATATTGTAAACGTTCAAAAACAGCATAGCGGGCAAAAACACCCGAAACACCAATCGGTTCGCCATTTTTGCAAAGGCATCCGTGATAAAATTCACTCGCTTCAAAAAATACCCCAGCGCTACCATCAAAACGATAGGGGACACCGCCCCTGCGGCAAACAAAAAAGCATCCATTTCAAAACCTCGTCATTTCCATAACCTCTACCCGATATTGTAGCACAGATATTCCCTTTTTGCAATCCCCCAAAAAACTTTCCTGTGGATTTTTCTCCCAAAAAATAAAAAATCTTTTTTCCAAAAAAATCTTGACAAAGCAATAGGAATCGGGTATAATAATACCGTTGCAATGAAAATATGCTGGTGTAGCACAGTCGGTAGTGCAGCTGATTCGTAATCAGCAGGTCGTGTGTTCGAGTCACATCACCAGCTCCACGGGGTTGAGTTAAGTGCTCAACCCTTTTTCATTCGAATCCCGCCTTACGGCGGTTGATTCGTAATTTGCCCCTTTGGGGCAATGTTGCATCAGGTCGTGTGTTCGAGTCACATCACCAGCTCCAAAGCCTCATCAAACGGTGAGGCTTTTTTCATGCGAATCCCGCCTTACGGCGGTTGATTCGTAATTTGCCCCTTTGGGGCAATGTTGCATCAGGTCGTGTGTTCGAGTCACATCACCGGCTCCACGGGGTTGAGTTAAGTGCTCAATCCTTTTGCTTTTCCCCCTTGCATTTGATCAAAAACTGTGTTAAAATAAAGGTAAATTACAGGCAAAGGTGATACGAGAATGAACTTATGTGATATCAAAACCGTCAAGCAGATCATGTCCGCATTCCATTTGAGCTTCCGCAAGGAGTACGGACAAAATTTTTTAATTGACCGCTCCGTGGTGGAGGATATTGCCGAGGAATGCTGTCAGGATAAGAACGGTACGATCTTAGAGATCGGCCCCGGTATCGGGACACTAACCTACGAGCTTGCTCTGCGCCACGATAAGGTCGTCGCCTTGGAGATCGACCGTGGATTGATCCCCGTTCTCTCCCATACGCTGGGCGAATTTGACAACGTGACCGTCATCAACGAGGACGTCATGCAAGCCGATCTTGACACGCTTCTCGCCCCCGCATTCGCTCGGGGCAGCGTCTCGGTATGCGCCAATCTCCCCTATTATATCACTTCTCCCATTCTGATGAAGCTGCTGGAAAGCCGTCTCCCCTTTGACTATATCACCGTTATGATCCAAAAAGAGGTGGCAGACCGCCTCTGTGCCCCTGCGGGAGGAAAGGATTACGGCGCCATCACGGCAGTTCTTGCTTACTATGGAGAGGCAGAGCGTCTGTTCAACGTCCCCGCCGACCGTTTTCTTCCCGCCCCCAAGGTGGATTCCGCCGTGGTGCGCATTCGCCTCCACAAAACCAAGCCCGCCGTTCCAAAGGACGAGGCGCTCCTGTTCCGCACCATCAAGGCGGCGTTTGCGCAACGCCGCAAGACCTTGGCAAACTCCCTCTCCTCTGGCTTTTCCGAGTTGAATAAGACAGAGATCACAGAGATTATCGCCGCCTGCGGTCACAGCGCCGACGTGCGTGGAGAGCGGCTTGACATCTCCGATTTCTGCGCCCTGTCCGATGCGATCGGCAAGCACCTGTAATTAAACAGAATTTATTTCGATCTTCCAAAGCATTTCAGTCAATAGGCTATTGTGGGAAGGGGAACTTCTTGAAAGAAGCTCCCCTTCCCACACCCATGCCTTCAAGAACCTTTGAACGTGGAGTATATGAAAACGTGATTTGTAACTGCTCTGTGCTATCCGCTTGTGCGGTGACTGAAAAATATTGTTTCGTGCGCTATCCCATAGAATAGCTCTACCAAGTTACATTAACTAAAAAGAAATAGCGAAACAAATACTCTGTGTGTCATCCTGAGCGAAGCACACACCGCAAAGTGGTGCTTGCGAAGTCGAACTTTTGCGGGTCGAGCGAAGCGAGCAAGCAAAAGCGCAAGGCGGAACGCCGTAGCGGGATCCACGAGGGAATTTTGTTGTCCCTTTGCAAAAAATGTAACATTTATCTGTGTAAAGCCAACAGTAATCCTTT
>JAFTMU010000087.1 GCA_017452215.1 Clostridia bacterium | reverse complement strand
TTTATCTCTTGGAGAGCACGTTCTTTTCGTAGTCCTTCACAGCGTCAAACCAAGATTCGTCACCAACGATTCCCGCACGGGCGCAGAATTCATTCCAAACGTCACCCATGGGATACATCTTCAATTCCTCCTGTAGCATCATCAATTCGGTGAACGAAAGGCTATCCTGCAGCTCCTTCAGCTTTGCGTTGGGGAGAAGCATAGCGTTAAGCAACGCCTTTTGTACCGAACGCATACCAATGACCCATGCCGCAATACGGTTGATAGAGGCATCAAAGTAGTCGGTAGCAAGGATCACACGGTCAAGCGCATCGTTGCGAACGATCTCCTTCATCATTTCTTGAGTCTCATCGTCATAACGAACCACGTGGTCGGAATCCCAACGTACGCCTCTCGTTACGTGCAAGGCGATCTTCGGGCTGAAGCAGAGCAGAGCAGAGATCTTATCTGAGACCACCTCGGTGGGATGATAGTGACCGTTGTCCATCAAGGGAACGATCCCACGGGTCATAGCATAGGAAAGAGCAAACTCGGCAGAGCCTGCGGTGTAGGATTCAAACCCGATGCCAAAGACCTTGGATTCGATGGTCACGTACACCAACTCCTTGTCGTATCCGCAGCCAAGGATCTGATCCAAGGAATCCATATAGCGTGCACGGGGACCCAGACGGTCAGCGGGAATGTCCTTGAATCCGTCGGGGATCCAGATATTCATCAAGCAAGGATAACCTGTCTCTCTTGCAAAATACTCGGAGATGCGAATGCAAGCAATTCCGTGACGGATCCAGAACGCACGGATCTCCTCGTTGGGATTGGTCAAGGTGCCGTTTTCAGCCGACGGGTGAGAGAAGTATGTGGGATTGAAATCCAGACCGATCCCTCTCTCCTTGGCAAACTCTACCCATTTTTTAAAATGCTCGGGCTTGATCTGATCACGGTCGGCCACTTTTCCGTCCTCGTAGATCCCGTAGGATGCGTGCACGTTGACCTTGTGCTTGCCGGGAATCAAGGAGAACACCTTATCAATGTCCTGCATCAGCTCCTCGGGAGTACGGGCAGCGCCCGGATAATTTCCCGTGGTCTGAATACCACCCGTCAAAGCGCCTGCGTTTTCAAAGCCCTTGACGTCGTCTCCCTGCCAGCAGTGCATGGAGATGGGAAGCTTCAACAATTTTTCAATCGCCGCATCGGTATCAACACCAATGGCGGCATAGCGCTCCTTGGCGATCTGATAAAGTTCCTTTTGCGTCATCATAGAAAGCTCCGATCAGTTGTATTTAGGGTTGTTGAGAGTGCTTGCGGGATCCTTTGCACGCTCCTCAGCAGTTTTGTAGCCGGGATGCTTGCCGGGGAAGCCCATCTTTACACGAAGATCCATCAGCTTGAGCATCTGATCCTCGGGAATCTCCTCGATTTTACCAAGCTCCATGGCCATTTTCATGATGTTGGCATTGAACTCTACTTCTTCCATAGTGAACATAGCTCTGGTAAGGGTGTTACCAATGGTCAGAGCGCCGTGATTTTTCAGCATGAAAGCATCGTGCTCCTGGATGTAGGGCATCAAGGAATCGGGGATCTCCATGGTAGAAGGGGTGCCGTAAGCGCAGGTGGGAATGTCACCAATGGTCAGAACTGCCTCGGGCAGGATGTAGCGGTCAAGCGGAATGCCCGCAACAGTGAAGGCGGTAGCCACAGGAGGATGTGCATGAACCACAGCGTTTACGTCGGGACGCTCACGGTACACACGCAGGTGCATCTTGATCTCGGAGGAGGGGTTCAAAGCGCCCTCGATCTTGTTGCCCTCGGCGTCGATCTTGATGATCATATCCGGAGTCAAAGAACCCTTGGAAACGCCCGTAGGAGTGCAGTAGAATTCATTTTCGCTGACCTTTACAGAAATGTTACCGTCGTTGGCGGCAACAAAGCCGTGGTCGTAGAGGCGGTGTCCAACCTCACAGATTTCTTGTTTGATTTGTTCGATGGTCATAAGAGCATCTCCTTTATAAAGTAATTTAAAATGTAGAAAACGGTAACGGAAACCAAAGCGACAGAGCCGCTTGTTCTACCCTTTGAAAATAGGGGTGAAACATATTTTTCCATTCTAACGCCTTATTATAACATGGATCGTCCCAAAAATCAATATCAAAAAACGCTTTTTTCTTACAATATATTGCACAAATGCATTTGTAAAAGCGCTTTTTGCAGCAATGCCGCTCCTTACGCTTTCTTTTTTGTCGTTTTGCTTGACAAGGAAAAAAATTTGTGCTACAATAAAATTGGTTATTTTTCTCAAATAAATTTTATAAAAAGGAGAAGATCAAAACATGAAACTCAGCAACAAAATAAGATCGTTGTTGGCTCTGGTGCTTTGCCTGTCAATGTTTTTCTCACTCTTCGGATGTAGCAGCGTAGAGTTTGAGGTAGACTTTGTGGTTGAGGGCGAGGTTTATGCCACCATCAAG
>JAFTMU010000086.1 GCA_017452215.1 Clostridia bacterium | reverse complement strand
TTTGAACGCCGTAAGCGGAACGGAAGTGGATATGAGCGTTCCTTATCTTGCCTTCTACGGCGATTGGACCGTGGCTCCGCTCTTTGACATTGATTATTATGCCACCAACAAGGATGAGTTGGATGATTCCATTGATCTGTTGGATAAGACGTTGCCCGATGCGTATGCGACCCGTCCGATTGGCGGCTTGTACGACGATTATGTAAACTATCTTGGCTCTTATTACTTTCAGCAAAGTCCCACTGCGGTCAAGATTGCCGCAGATCGCAAATACATCTCGCTTTCCAACCAAGAGGAATCGATCAATTCCTTGCGTTTTGTTTGGGCAGGACTTTTGAGAAATGCCAGCCGAATCGAAGTAACGATCACCGAGGATGCAACGGGAGAGGTCGTATTTGAAACGGTGGATAAGGATATTCGTAAATCCTACGGCGAAGGAGGACCGATTGCGCCTGCCAACGTCGACGTTGAGTTTTCCGCAGTGGAGCAAAACCTGAAGAACAACACGGCGTATACTGTGAAGCTCAAGGGTTACCTCGATTACGGTGACGGCGGTGGGGAGACCAACCTGAGCAACACCTTTGAGTTCCCGTTGGTGACCGACTTCCTGGCTCCTGCGATCACGGGCTGTGAGTTCTATACCGAGTACGATAAGACGGAAGAAATCACTCGCTACTATGCAAAGATTGCGGTTTATGACAACCATTACTCCATGGGTATGCAGGTTGGATACCTGAATGCTAACCAGACCGAATACTTTTTGGATCCTTTTGATGCTTACGTAACTCCTATTTATTCTGAATTCAACTCCACCACCAACGTGGTTTATGAATTGACCGATTACATCCAAGATCTGAGAGAGGGAATCAAGCCGAACAGCTTTATGGTCATCTGCTACGACTATGCTATGAACCAAGCTACCTACGAGATTGATCTCCCCGATGAATTCGTGGACGTTTGGTTAGAGGAAGAGGAGATCGTTCTCAGCCCCAATCAGATCTATACCCTGAATTTGAATGCGTATCCTTACACGGAGTGGGGAATTCTGGCAGAGGAGATCTTTTCCTCCAATACCTCTGCTGCAAGAATCGTAAATGATAAGATCGTTGCCGTTGCTCCCGGAGAGAGCACGGTCAGCGTACGGTTCAACGATTCCATCATTAAAGTAAAGGTTCGGGTGCTTGGAGAAGAGGACGAGGGGTATGTCAGATATGACCAACCTGTTGCCGACGATTTCCGCTTGAGCGGATACTACGTTGACAAGGCGTTCTATTTCCTGAACAGCGACGAACGTGAGATCGGATCTACCGAGGATGAGAGAGTGTTCTCGGGGAACAATTACAATCTTTCCATGTATCCCTCCGAGGCGGTAACGCTTCGCTATAAGCTGGATGCATATTTCCCGGATGCTACCTCGGTTGTATTTGAATCGAGTAACGATAAGCTTGTAAAGGTGGATCAAAACGGAAAGATCACCGCCGTTGCGGAAGGCTTTGCTTCGGTTTCGGTCAAGGTGCTGATGAACGGAAAGAGTACGTACTATTCCGAAACCATCAATATCGAGATCAAGGATCCTTTCATTACCACCGGCGCTTCTCTTACTCATTACTTTGGTAACGGCGGATACGTTTCCTTCCCGCCGACGCTTGCTATCACTGAGATCGGGCAGTTTGCTTTCTCGAACTTTGACTACGTTTTGAAGGGACCTGAGGACGAGATATCGGATGAAGTGCCCGAATTAAGTAAGATCTGGTACATCGGTGACAACACCATCGAGGAGGTC
This sequence comes from Clostridia bacterium, assembly GCA_017452215.1. GTDB lineage: Bacteria > Bacillota > Clostridia > Oscillospirales > CAG-272 > UMGS1865. The sequence continues at coordinate 8,305 of JAFTMU010000086.1, read as the reverse complement.
GTGATTCCCGAGGGCGTTGAAACCATTGGCGCATATGCCTTTGCGAACCTAACCGCTTTGAAGAAGGTCGTTTTGCCTTCCACCTTGGAGCGGATCGATTACGGTGCCTTTTACGGCTGTACCGCTTTGCAAACGGTTGTAGGTCTTGAAAACGTTAAGTTTATTAACCAAGGCGCATTTGCTTATTGCGCATTGAAGGGAACCATCAATCTTGACAATGCCATTGCGATTGCGAACGACGCCTTTGCCGGAAACAAGAGGATCAAGGAGGTTGTATTTACCAAACAGATCCAATCCATCGGTTCCAATGCGTTCCTTGACAATACGGCTCTTGAACGGATTTTGGAAAGAGCTGACGGCAAGACCGACAAGATCGTTTTGTCGGCAAAGCTTGGACAAAACGTGTTTATGAACTGCTCGGCTCTGACCGAGATCTCCATCAACTCTGCGGTAATTCCCAGCGGTACGTTTGACGGATGCAAGGAGCTGGAAAAGGTGACCTTGGGCGCAAACGTTGCCGTGGTGGGTGAATATGCGTTCAGGGGCACGGCTGTTGCTTCCTTTACGGTGGAAAACGGAAACTCCGTATTTTATCCGCAGGCAGGGAAGCCGTATCTCTTGAATGCCGACGGAACGGAGATCTTGCTGATCGCTCCTGCTACCGAAGGTGAGTTGATTATCGACGATGACAGAATCGTTTCTATTGCAAGCAACGCATCGGCAGGAAACAAAAAGCTGACCTCTGTGATCGCACCTTCGGTAAAGAAGGTTGGTAACTATGCGTTTGCAGATTGTACAAGACTGAAAACCGTCCAACTTGGAACGCTGACCGAAATCGGTGATTATGCATTCTACAACACTTTGATCACTGCACATCCTTCGTTTGCGGCGTTGCAGAAGATCGGAGCGTATTCCTTTGCTTGCACCAATATCACTTCCGTTTCGATTCCCGACGGTTTTGAGATCGGCAAGGGAGCATTCCAGGAGTGCAAGGCGATTGCAAGCGTTACTGTTGGAGACAACGTGATTATTGGCGCCGATGCCTTCCGTTTGGACCGTGAGTTCAACTTCACCGAAGGACATTCCTATACTCTCGAAAACGGACAAAAGATATTCTATTATGAGTACACCTCTCCCTTGACCTCCTTGACCATTGGAGAGAACGTTACCATTGGAGATGCCGCCTTTATGGGTGCTGCCGTGATTGAGCATATTGAGCTTGGCGGCGGCGCAAAGATCGGTAAGGAAGCCTTCTACAACACTTGTTCTTTGAAATCGATTGATCTTTCCAAGGTCGTTTCCATTGGTGATCTGGCATTCTCCGGCGATATTATTTATGATTTCTCGGACGGTAACTATTCCGTTCCTGCGATGAATGCAGACGGGGAGTATATTTACAGATACTTTACCAATGAATTGACCGAGGTAGATCTTTCCTCCTTGACCTTTATTGGAAAGAGTGCATTTGCTTATTGCTTGGAGCTTTCTACTGTAGTGCTTGGGGAGAATCTGACCGAGATCGCCGACTTTGGATTTGACGGTTGCGTTGAGTTGAGTGCTATTGATCTTTCTAACATCGTTAAGATCGGATCGAATGCCTTTACGGGAACGAAGCTGCAATCCCTGACACTGACCGACATTGAATCTGTCGGAAGCTACGCATTTGCAAACATTCCCACGCTTACATCCGTTGCATTCGGCAATCAACAGATCAACGTTGGCGAGGGGGCATTTGCTTCCTGTACGCAGCTTAACAACGTCTCCAATATGAAAAACGTGGTTTACGTTGGTGACTATGCCTTTGCGCAAACCGCTATTGTCAGTGCAGATCTTTCTGCGGCTACGTATATCGGTGAACAGGCGTTCTTGAAGGATCAGTACACTGATTTTGCCGTTGTGATCGGGGAGTGCCTGGAAAATATCGGTGATAATCCCTTTGCAATGTGTCATTTGATTCCGTTCTCCTCTACAATCACGGAAAGTGCCAACGGAAAAGACTACGTCACGGAGATCTTTACCTTTGATATCAATGAAAAGATCCGTGTGATCAACGGATCCTTGTACCGTGTGGTTCCCAAGGGCTTGGAGCTGATTGCGTATGCAGGCTCCGATACGGACGTGATCGTTGCAGATGACACGGTAAGAATTGCGGCGATGGCATTTGCGGGAACTGACGTGAGCAAGGTCGTTCTTCCGTATACGGTGGCTTCCATTGGTCATAAGGCGTTCTTCGCTTGCAAAGATCTGAAGCTGGTAGCATTCAACAGCTACAAGGCTCCGATCTTGGAGGAAGAATATGACATCACCTATTTCATTACAGGACAAAATCTCCCTGCGACGGGTGAGTATGAGTTCGTTGGAAACGATGATGAGATCCTGATCTATGACGGCCTTGGAATCGTACCTTACTTTATGTGGAACGTTTCCTCCTTGCCCTCTAACACCTACTACGGTGCAAACTTCGTTGATTACATTGGACACGGCAACGGGGACCTGGTGATGGTTTGCCCCGTAAACGGAATGTATTACGATTCCTTTGTTCTTACCCGGTATTTTGGCTTGCAAATCGACGGTGCGGCTGCGGCTGACGAGATCACTTTGGCTGCTATCCTGGCAATCAATAATCTGCCCGAGAAGATCACTTTGGCAGACAAGGCGTTGGTGGAATTTGCAAGAGCGGCATACGATAGAATCTCCACACACGAGCAACAGGCTCTGGTGACCAACTATGATAAGCTGGTGCAAGCGGAAAAGAGAATCAGAGACTTGGAGTATTTGGAGAATCAAGATAAGGATCCTGACGGCACCGACGCTCCCGATACGGAGACTGCTGCCGGTCTTCCTCTTGAAGTGATCCTTTGTATCGTCTTTGGCGCTGCCACTGCCATCCTGCTTTCGTTGTCCGTCGTGCTCTTGGTTTTGTTGAAAAAATCCAAGAAAACGTCGGTGACAACCGCAGAGGAAGCGGATGAGACGGAAGCTCCTGCTTTGGAGGATGCTTCCGACGGCGACGTGAGCGAGGATATCTCGGGTGAAAACGGCACTGAGGATGCAGATCCTGAACAACGGACGGAAAACGAAAAGAGCGAAGCGGACGAAAGCTCCTCGGATGAAGAGAAAAACGATTAAGCTCTTGGAGGAAAAACAATGAAGAAAAAACTGATATTATTGATTTCGGCGCTCCTGTTGCTTGCAACGGTGATTTGCTTATCTGCCTGTGCGCAGTGGGAGCCGCCGTACTCCTCCCTGAACAAGGATGGATACACGGTGAGCATTCGTTTTGATGCGGGAGAAGCAAAGGTCAAAGGAAAAAATGAGGTCACGGTGGTGGAGGTGTTTGATCTTTCCGCCGCCGAGGATACCGCTGATGGGAAAAAGGCGATCAAGATCTTAGCTCCCGAGGATGAAAGACGGGACAGAGGATTGATTTCCCTGGACTATGCAAATCACTTTTTGGCAGGCTGGTATACCCAACGCACAGAGATCGTGGGCGAGGACGGAACGGTTTCCTATGAGTATGCAAACAAATGGGATTTTGAATCGGATCAACTGATTGTAGATCCCACGAAGCAGTACTCCTCCGATGATCCTGTGATGACGCTTTATGCGGCTTGGATCCCCAATTTCACCTACGAATTCTACGCTCCCGAGGGAGAAAACGGGGAAATGGTGCGTGTGGATGATTCCCAAGCCCCTGTGAGACTGATTGATCTTTCCATTCCCCAATGGGACATGGAAACAGGAAAATTGGACTACTCCGATTTTTTGAAGCGTGACGGAAAAACTTTTGACGGGGCATACTTTGACGAGAATATGACCCAGCCGATTGTTGACGTGCTTGCTGCAAGTGAAAAGTACGTTGATTATGAAAAGGGAATTGCGCTTGCAAATACTGTGAAGGTCTACACCACGTGGCTGGACGGAACCTGGTTTAAAATCTACAACGCAGATCAGTTCAAAAAGAATGCGTCTATTAACGCAAATTACATCATCTGCAACGATTTGGATTTTACCGATATTACCTGGATGTCCTCCTTTGCCGGTAACGAGTTCAACGGTACCATAAAGACCGAAAACGGAGCTACCTTTAAGTTTTCCAACGTGGAGGCTGTTCAGGGACAGAAAGCAACCGGCTTTGGCGGCTTGTTTGGCTCCTTGGGAGCAGATGCTGTGATCGAAAACATCGTTTTTGAAAACGTAAGCTACACGATCACCAATACTACCAGAATTACCGACTCCATGACGATCGGCTTGTTTACGGGCCGTTTGGACGAGGGGGCTGCGTTGAGCAACGTTTCGGTCAGCGGAAAACTGATCTTTAAGAATTTTAACCCCTTGAACTGCGAAAGATACACGGTCAATCTGTTGATTGGCAACGGAGTGAGCGATGTGCTTGATGCTTCACAAATTGAATTCGAGGTTTTGGAGGAGTGTCCCGTCAATGCGGAGTTAGACTCGGACACCTTGGAATTCAAATTAACCGAACGTGAATCAAATTTAGGAGGAGAATAAATGAAAACGAAAAATTTGAAAAAAAGGATCCTTTCTGCTGTGATCTGCGTGGCGATGTGCCTTTCCATGACCGTTTCGCTGATCTCTTGCGGCGGAGGAAACGGCAATTCGAGACCTGACGCATTGGTCATTATGACCGAGGAGTTGGACGGCTTGTTCAATCCCTTCTATTCTACTACGGCGAATGACGCTACGATTATCGGTATGACGCAGATCGCTATGCTGACGACCGATTACGTAAACAAAGAGGTCATTGTTGATTACGGCAACGATAAGGCAGTTGTTGTAGAGGATTACCAGAGCGTTTATGACAAGGACAAGGATCAAACCGTATATACCTTCGTTATCAAGAACGGTATTAAATTCTCTGACGGCAAGCCCTTGACAATGAATGACGTTATGTTCAATCTCTACGTATATCTGGATCCTGTTTACACCGGTTCTTCTACCATGTATTCCACGGATATCGTAGGCTTGGAGGAATACAGAACCCAGAAGGCAAGCTCCTCGACCACTGACGAGGAGGACACCATCTCCAAGAGCGCAAACAGCCGTGCGCAGATCCGTATCAACGAGCTGATCAATCTGTTCCGTTCCACCGGTAAGACCGGTACGCAGGGCTCTTACGATGCGGATTACAACAAAATGAAGGCGGCTATTCAGGCATATAGCGTTTCTAAGGGATACAAGGAAGCTGTTTCTTTGGATAAAAATTCCGTAACCAACAAGCAGCTGTTGGAGGATTACGAGTACACGCTTAAGCTCTTTAAAGAGGAATTGGCACGTGACTACGAGGGTGCTGTCAGCAGCTACTCGGAGGAGCCGTTCAAATCCTATGCAGACGTGAATTTTGCAGATCCCGTTGTGGCTTTCATGGCTCTGGAGGGATACGTAAAGATCGAATACGTTGAGGTGAACGGCAAAGAGGACAAATCCAAGATCGAGAAGGTCACTCTGCAATACAACCCCAGCGTTGTGAAGGACAAGGCTTCGGCGATCGATTACGTTTATAATGCTAAGATCAGCACGGAGCTGGATATCATTCTTTCTTATTGGGGAACTGCCGCAACCCTGAAAACCGAGTATGCAGCAAACGCCAAGGAGATCCTTTTGAAGGAGAACATGGGCAAGGACGGTCTGCAATACAAGAACATCAAGGGTATCGTTTCCTTGGGTCACACCACTGACACAAAGAGTGTTAAGATCGGTGATAAGACCTACACGGTGGCGCACGAGCACAATGCCGACGGTACTGTAAAGAACAGCGCTGAGCGTGACGTGCTTCAAATCACCATCAACGGCGTTGACCCCAAGGCTGTTTGGAACTTTGCGTTCTCGGTGGCTCCTCAGCACTATTATGCAGAGGGCTATACCGTTGATATCGCTAACAACAAGTTTGGTGTTGAGTACGGTTCCTTTGACTTTATGAAGAAGGTCATTCAGTCCAAGAACCGTGTTCCCATGGGGGCGGGCGCTTACAAGGCAACCAATGCCTCCAACGGCGACAATCCCAGCGGATCTGATTTCTATTCCAACAATATTGTTTATTTCAAAGCCAACTCTCACTTCCTCCTGGGCGCTCCCAAGATCGAAAAGATCCGTTACCAGGTGGTCAGTGCTGCGAACGCACTGGATGCTTTGCAGAGCGGAGCAGTTCATTTCGTTACTCCTCAGTTCACGCAATTGAACATTGACAGAATCAATTCCTTGGGAAGCTCCGGTATTAAGGATCTTTCCACTGACCAGCTTGGATACGGTTACATTGGTATCAATGCCGGTAAGGTGACGAATATCAATTTGCGTAAGGCAATCATGTCTGCAATGGATACCAGCCTTGCATTGCAATATTACAGCAACGGCACGGCAGAGAATATCTATTGGCCCATGTCTACCGTAAGCTGGGCATATCCAAAGAATGAAAACGGAAAGTTCAGCCAAGACAACGGAAAGGATTACCCTGCGATCAATTTCAACAATGAGGATGCGATTGCAGCTATCGAGCACTATATGTCTGAGGCAGGTGTTTCGGAAGGCGATCCTTCCTTGAAGATCACCTTTACCATTGCAGGCGCTAATCTGACCGAGCACCCCACCTATGCGGTGTTCCTCAAAGCCGCTGAGCTTCTTAACTCCTGCGGATGGGACATTACCGTTGCGGCTGACGTACAGGCGCTGACCAAGCTCAGCACCGGATCCCTCGCCGTTTGGGCTGCTGCTTGGGGTACCACGGTTGACCCTGATATGTATCAGGTATATCACAAGGATTCCACGGCTACCAGCACCCTGGCTTGGGGCTACAACGTGGTTGTAGACAACGATGCATTCCCTGAAGAAAACAGCATTATTAACAAGCTCAGTGCGGTGATCGAAGAAGCTCGTGAGACAGACGTTCGTAAGGAGCGTGCTGCGCTGTACGAGGAGGCTATGGGATACGTGCTTGATCTTGCAATCGAGTTGCCCGTATATCAAAGAGACGTGCTGTATGCGTACAACTCCAACGTGATCAAGGAATCCTCCTTGCCCGGAGAGTTGAACCCCTATTCCTCTCCCTTGGATCGTATTTGGGAAATTGAGTTTGCAAATTAAGAGGGAACGCCTTCGGAGTAAATTATGCTGAAATATATTTTAAAACGATTGGCATTATCAATTTTGATTTTGCTTGGCGTATCGTTGATCATCTACGTGTTGATCCGCTGTATGCCTACCGACTATGTTGAAAACAAGGTATTGGCGATCACCCAGCAGGGCGCTGACGTTGCGGAAGACATGGTTGCAAATATGTATGCCAGCTACGGTATGGAGCAGATTCCCGACGGTGCAGGCTTTTGGGAAAGTGCTGCCATTATGATACGAGGCTACTTTAATTGGTTGGGGTCCCTTTGCCGTTTGGATTTCGGCACAAGCTTCATTGACGGCGAGCCTGTTGTCAACAAGATCGTAAATAACATGGGCGTGTCGTTTATGGTTGCCTTGATCGCTACGATTTTTGAGTTTCTCATTGCGATCCCGCTGGGTATCACGGCGGCAAGACACCAATACTCGGTCAGAGACTACATCGTTACGATTTTCGTAATGATCGGTATCTCCTTGCCTGCGTTCTTCTTTGGTCAGATCCTTAAGGATCTGTTTGCCAACAAGCTGGGATGGTTCCCACCGTCGGGCTTGATCAATGCCGGTGTGGAGCATGCAACCGTGCTTGATTGGCTGGGCGATTATTGCTTGCATCTGTTCATTCCGATCCTCACTGTGGTCATTTTGAGCATTGGCGCAAGAATGAGAATGACCAGAACGAATATGTTGGAGGTACTCAACTCCGATTATATTCGTACTGCCCGTGCAAAAGGTCTTAAAGAGCAAAAGGTTATTTATAAGCACGCATTCAGAAATACGCTGATCCCGTTGGTGACAAGTCTTGCAGGACTTTTGCCGTCACTGTTTTCCGGTGCTATCATTACCGAGCAGGTCTTTGACCTGCCCGGTATCGGTAACATTGCGTACGATGCAATGATGAAGGTTGACATTCCGTTTATCATGGGTTACAATATGTTCTTGGCGCTACTCAGCGTCATTGGCGTATTGTTGGCGGATTTGATGTACGCCGTGGTTGACCCAAGAGTGAAGCTGCAATAAGGGGGACGTTATGGAAAATCAAACAAAAGATAACAACGTTACCCTTGCTTCTGCAGCGGAGGAGAAGGACCTTTTGAAAAATCAACAGGGAAGCGCCAATACGGACGAGCCACTTGACAAAAACGTACGTCTGATGTCTCCGACGCAGATGGTGTTGCGTAGA
>JAFTMU010000085.1 GCA_017452215.1 Clostridia bacterium | reverse complement strand
GCTCACAATAGCCGTGCAAGCCCGCCAAAATCCCGGAAAGAACGTCTCCGCTTCCTGCCGTTGCCATGCCGGGGCAGCCTCGGTTCACGAGATAGGTGTTTTTTCCGTCGGTTACAACGGTGCAGCTTCCCTTCAACAAAAGAACCACACCGTATTTGCGGGCAAATTCCTCGGCGTAAAAAACAGGATCCTGCTGGATCTTTGCAATCGGATCTCCGGAAAGGCGCTCAAATTCCTTGAGATGCGGTGTCAATGCCACCTTGCAGGCAGTGCTTTTCAGCAGATCAAGGTCCATTTTGGAAAGGGTGTTGAGCCAGTCGGCATCAATGATCAGAGAGATATCTCCGTTTTTGAGAACGTATGCAAGGATTTTTTGATACTCCTCACAGCTCCCCCAGCCCATGCCGACTGCCAAAGCCTTTTTTGTTTTCAAAATCTCGTCTAAGCGTTTCCGATCAAAGATCATATATCCTTTACCGTCATCGGGGATGGGCAACAGAGTGCTTTCCAAAAGATACGGTGCAACACTTTGGGAAATGCTCTTTGGCACGGCAAGCTGCGCCACGCCGCATCCCGTGCGGAGTGCTGCTGCGCTGAGATTTGCAAGCTTGACGGCGCCTGCATATTCTGTACATCCTCCCATGACGGTGACGTATCCGTAAATTCCCTTGTGGGAAAAGGCGTTCCGCTTTGCAAAATAATCCGCAAAATCGGACGCCTCGGTCAAATAGATATGCTTTCCCTCGATAGGAATGCCAATATCCACGTTATGGAGCGAAGCGATCACGTCCTTTGCCCGATTCAAAAAGTGTCCTGTTTTATAGTCGCCGATGGAAACGGTCAAGTGGGAATGAACGCAGAGATCGCTCAAACCGTTGTTTGCATCAAGACCGGAATTGATATCGGCACTGATCACCGTTCTGCCGCTTGCATTGATGGCTTGGATCACCCTTGCCACATGCGGTGGAACGGTAGAGTGAAAGCCTGTGCCGTAAATGCAATCCACGATCTCTCGATAGGAGGAAAAATCCGTGTGCGAGGGATCAAACACACTGATCTCTACGCCCTTTTGGGAGCAAAGATCGTAATAAAATTTACCTCCCTTTGAAAAACGCTCCTCCAGGAGAATGATCTCACAAGGGATCTTTGCCTTTTTTAGTTGAAGCGCCAGGACATATCCGTCGGCGGCGTTGTTTCCCGTGCCGCAAACGATCGCTGTTTTTCCCCTCCACGGGTAGCTTTGAAAAATCCCGATTCCCGCACGGAGCATCAGCTCCCTTTCATCGGTTCCGTTTTGAATTGCCAGAGCATCGCCCTCTCGCATCTGCTCTCTTTTGACTATGGGGATCATATGCTCCTGCTCCCTTCTCTTTTTTCTATATTCTATCACAATTCGGTCATTCTGTCAACAAATTACCATATTTTTGGGGGGTCCCTTTTTCCCCTTGACGGATTATAATATAGGTAAGTGACGGCAATCCCTTGCCGATTTACCGAAAGGAGTGACATTGTATGGAACTGATTCGCATCAGCGACCGCAAGCTGAAAATCATGCTGACTCCGACGGATATGCGCCAATTCGAATTAAACGCAGACACCTTTGGTGAGGATAGCGTGCAGATGCACCGCTCATTCAAGCTACTGTTAGAGGAGGTGAAAAAGCAAACGGGCTTTGAGGCTGACGACAGGCAGCTCTCGGTACAGTATTTTCCCTCCCGTGAGGGCGGGTGTGAAATGTTCATCAGCCGTCTCCCTATCCCCGAGGAACGGGAAGAAGAGCCTCATACGGGACACAACGGCAGAGCCTTACAGCTGCGTCAAAAGCTGCGTTGCGGCTCCTTCCATAAGGAGTGCGCCTACCGATTTGACACCTTGGAACGATTGCTCTCGGTTTGCCAGCGCTTGTTGACACTTGGCTACATAGGAAGCAACTGCGCCTACCGTGATGACTCTGCGTATTACTATTTGTTTTTAAGCAGCTTTGTGCCCTCTCCGTTTATGACGCCGGAGGAGTTATCCTTCATTGTAGAATACGGAAGTATTGAAAATGCTTCGACACTCAAAATCTATCTACGGGAGCATGGGCGCTTGATCTGCTCCGAAAACGCTGTGTATCAGCTGGGACGGTTAAAGTAAAAAACAAGGAAGAAAGCCATAAAAGCCTTCTTCCTTTTTTGTTTTAAAACATCATTGTCAGCTGATCGGTCTCGCTGATGTTATCCAGAACTCCGTTGGAACGAATCATTTCAATAACGCTCTTACTGATCTTGGCTCTGATTTGCAGATCCTCCACCGAGAAGAAAGGCTCTTCATCTCTGG
>JAFTMU010000084.1 GCA_017452215.1 Clostridia bacterium | reverse complement strand
TGCAGACTGCGATGCCACACTCGACGATATTCTTTTACATATCGATTATCTTTTGGAAAAAGGCGCTGAAAAGGTCCTATGCATTGGTGCCGATATGGACGGTGGCGAGATGCCGAGCCAAATTCCGTCTCTTTCCCATCTTCCGATTCTTACGGAAGAATTACAAAAACGAAATTTTTCGGATTTGTTGATCCAATCTATCTTTTTTGAAAATGCTTACCGTTTTGCAAGACGGTACATCAATTTATAATCCCCACTTGAAGGAAGGAACAAAACCATGTTTTACAAAAGCACAAGAAGCGCACAAAAGGCAAATGCAACCGCCGCACAGGTGATCAAGCAAGGGCTTGCAGTGGACGGAGGTCTCTTTGTCCCCGAAAGCATCCCCTCTCTTACCATGGACGAGATCGCTGCCATGTGCAAGGACAGCTATCCCGTTCGTGCAGCCAAGATCCTTTCAAAGTTTTTGTCCGACTACACCTATGAGGAGCTGCTGGCAGATTGCACTGCCGCTTATGATGAGGGCTCCTTTGTGGGTGGTGCCGCTCCCTTGGTACATCTTGCCGATTCCTTGGAGGTCATGGAGCTGTGGCACGGTCCTACGGCGGCGTTCAAGGATATGGCGTTGCAGATCATGCCCCGACTGCTTTCCAGAGCATTGGTGAAAACGGGAGAGGAGCGCACGGCGCTGATCCTGGTTGCCACCTCCGGCGATACCGGAAAGGCGGCTTTGGAGGGATACAAGGATATTGACCGTGTGAAGATCATGGTATTTTACCCCGTGGACGGAGTGAGCCGTGTGCAAAAGCTGCAAATGGCAACGCAGACCGGCTCCAACGTAAACGTTTGCGCTATCGAGGGCAACTTTGACGATGCGCAAACAGGCGTCAAGATGATCTTTGGTGACAGTGAAATGGCGCAAAAGCTGAACGAAAACGGCTATTTCTTCTCCTCTGCCAACTCCATCAACTGGGGACGTCTTGCACCGCAGATCGTTTATTACGTATCCGCTTACTGCGATCTTCTGGCAAGCGGAAAATGCAAAGCAGGGGGTGCGTTCAACGTATGCGTTCCCACAGGTAACTTTGGTAACATCTTTGCCGCATATCTTGCAAAGCTGATGGGACTGCCGATCAACAAGCTGATCTGCGCCTCCAACGCCAACAATATCCTGACCGACTTTTTGCGCACGGGCACCTATGACCGCAACCGTGATTTCTACCTGACTATGTCTCCCTCTATGGACATTCTGATTTCCAGCAATCTTGAACGCCTTTTGTACTTTGTTGCGGGAAGTGAGAAAACTGCCGGGTATATGGAATCCTTGAAGAAAACCGGTTGTTATACGGTGGATGATGACATTCTTGCAAAGATCCAACAGGATTTCGTCGGGTATTTTGCAGACGAGGAAGCAACTGCAAAGGAGATCGCTACCACCTATGCAGAAAACGGCTATCTGCCTGACACCCACACTGCCGTTGCCATTTGCGCCGCACGGGCGTACGTCAAGGACACGAAGAATACGCTTCCCATGGTGATTGCCTCTACGGCAAGCCCTTACAAGTTTGCAAACAACGTCTACCGCTCGGTTACCGGACAGGAGCCAACCTCGGATCTGGACGCTCTTGACCAGCTCAGCGCTGCTACGAAAACCGAAATCCCCTACCCTCTGGCAGGTCTTGCAGAGCGCAAAATCCGTTTTACCGAAACGGTGACCAAGGATCAGATGGCGAATGCGGTTTTGAGCTATTTGAAAATTTGAAAATAAAACGGGCATTGCCGTGTTTCACGGCAACGCCTCTGGCTACTGACAAACCCTGTTATAAAAAGGACAGTTCGTTAAAGCGTATAAACTTTTTAGCCGCTTTTTCTTTGCAGAAAAGAGGCGCAAAGAAAAAGCTAACAAAAAGAAACGCCGCAAGGGGAATTTCGCCCGTTGCGACGGGCGAGGAGGGCTACTTGCCCTCCACCCCGCAAGCTTTTGAAAAAGCTTGACCACAACTTTTCATCGAAAGGACAGTGCTGGTTCCTTTCTCAGCAAACTGAGCCGTTCGCCAAACGGCAAAAGGCTCGGTCTTTTACGCCTCGTCCTT
>JAFTMU010000083.1 GCA_017452215.1 Clostridia bacterium | reverse complement strand
TGCGAGCAGTATGAAATCGCATTAACAAAGGAAAAAACGAGCAAACAGGCAAATTTGCGTACACGCTTTCCCCGTATGACATTTTATGATCTCTATTTAAAGCAAAATATAGATGCTTGTATTACTTGGGTTAATACGCCTACGCCTATAATGCTCAACCAATATCACCGCAAATTTTGCAAAGCAAGACTCGCTCTTATGCAGGGCAATGTAGAAGAAGCTAACGAATATTATGAGGTGTTAGCAAAAGAAGCTGCTCAACTGAATTACGGTAAATTAGCGGCAAAAAAATTGGCAGAGAAAAAGAATCAAACTGTTGATGATTCCTTGCAAATGTTAAATATTTCAGACGAAACGTCACAGGTAACCTTATATCCTGCCAACAGACGCAAGTTTAGAAAGACACTCGGTATTTGTTTTATTGCGTTTATCTTGATTTATTCTGCGGTAGGAATTTTAAGGGTTTTAGACTCGGAAAAGAAGTATGAAGAGAGTATTCGAGTATTAGTAGAACAAGATCATGATGGCGTAGAGGTGCTTGACACGTTTACTCTAAAGAATGGCGAAGACATTATCGACACAATGTTTATTTGCAAAACAGACAAAGACATTATTGTTGGATGTACATACGTTTACAATGATAACCCCGAACAATATTATGAAAATATGACTGATATATCCATTGCATCGCTGTCGGAAGAACGCTCTCCCCTTTGGTATTGTTCTTTTCCGTCAAAAACTTCTCACAATCAGATAGAGAGCTATTTCTATACGGTTGAAGCGGATATTCCTGCGGACTATGTACACCTATCCACCTTTGAGATAAACGGGCAAAAGGTGTATTATGTGATAACAGAAATAGTACCGGGGATTGTAATAACTATGCTAGCAGAATAATAACAATCATCGAAAAGCCACGGCTCACAGCGAGCCGTGGTTATTCTTTTTCTATTCTCCAAATACCGTGACCACGGTTTTGGGGCACAAGGCGGGGGAATACTGCCAACGGGACAGGTGAGATGCTTTTTCGGGAGTGATGAAAAAACGCATGGGTGAAGGGGGAAGCGTTTGCGCCGAGGCGGCGTCGATAAGTACCAGCTTGATCTTCATTCTTTCGGGAACGATGCTTTTGATGTATACGGCGACGCTTTGCCCGATCTTTCCCCGAAGCTCCTCGATCTCCTTTTCCCTGACCTCGGCAAGGCCTGCCAGATTCGGGGCAAGCTCAACGAATACGCCGTAGGTCTCCACACTGCGAATGACCCCTGTGACGGTTTGCCCCGCCTCAAAGGAAACGGCGTTTTCTTCCCACGTGCCCAGCAGCTCCTTTAAGGTGACGTAGATGCGTTCCGCTTCTTTTTGAATGCATTTGACTGCCACGGGCAGCTCCATCCCCACACGGAGACGGTCACGGGGGTGGGAGATGCGGGAGACGGAGATGCAATCTACCGACAAAAGCGAGGAAATTCCGCAGCCGATATCCAAAAAAGCACCAACGGGCTCTAAGTGGGTGACCTTGGCGGCGAGCAGATCCCCCGGGGAAAGGTGGGATAGGTATTCGCTCATGCATTCCCTTTGTGCCGCCTTACGGGACAGGCGTGCGATCAGCCTGCCGCAGCGGTTTTCAAGGCCTGTGATCTTGCATGCCACCGCCTTTCCCACTCTTGTGATGACGGCGATGTCCTTTTGTTTTTCTCCCTCACGGCACCAGATCGCCTCGTCCGCTTCAATGATGCCCTCTGCGCATCCGAGATCCACGTGCAGGCGCATATTTTCATCACACAGAGTGACCACGCCCTCCACGGTCGCTCCCATATTCATCGCCCGCTCCAAGGCGGCGGGGGAGGCGAGATGCTCCTTGTTTTGCGCACTCTCCAGATATCCGCCCTCGGGGCGGTACAGCTTTACCATCTTTTTCGTTTCTCCTCTCTTTTCGGTGTTCCGATTCCGTTTTATCCTATGCGACGGGAGAGGAGAATATGAGTATAAGATGCAGGTTTTGCGGTATAATAAGCAAAACGGCAGATGAGAGGAGGCGGACCTTTGTTAGAGCTTTGTAAGGATTACCGTGAAAACGTTGGGCGCATCGATCGGGCGCTGCGGGTGGAAGAAAACTTTGATATTATTAAAAAAACGCTATACGTGGGTACGCACGAGACAACGCTTTACTATATCGACGGCTTTGTTGACAGTACCTCAATGAATAAATTGATGATCTATTTTCTTTCCTTGAAGAGTCTGGGGGAGGGGAGCACGGGCAACGGCGAGGACGCCGTGCGCTATTTTGCCGAGCATCATTTGCCTCACGTAGAGGCAGAGGTGACGAAAAACACCTCCACCATGATCCAGATGCTTTTATCTGGCACGACGCTGATGCTGGGAGAGACTTTTGGAGAATATGCTATCGTCATTGATTCCCGCACCTATCCTGCCCGCTCTGTGGCAGAGCCCGAGACCGACAGGGTGATGATGGGCTCCCGTGACGGATTTGTAGAGACGCTGGTGTTCAATACTGCGATGATCCGTCGCAGGATCCGTGATACCAACCTGACCATGAAATATTTTTCCATCGGTTCTCATTCCAAGACCGACGTGGTGCTTTGTTATATTGACGGGATCGCCGACGGGGACTACGTAAAAACTTTGACGAAAAAGCTTTCCTCTATTAAAACGGGGGCGCTGACCATGGGGCACGAATCCTTGGCGGAGCTGTTGATCAAGCAGAGGTGGTACAATCCCTTTCCCAAGATCCGTTACACCGAGCGTCCCGACGTGGCGGGGGCGCAATTGTTGGAGGGGAGTGTTTTGATCGTTTGCGACAACTCTCCCGAGGTGATGGTCCTGCCCAGCACGATCTTTGATTTTATGCAGGAGACCAACGACTTTTATTTTCCCCCATTGACGGGAACGTATATTCGTTTTGTGCGTCACATTGTGTTTTGGTCTACGCTTTTTTTGGTGCCGATCTGGTTTTTGCTGATCCGCAATCCGGAGTTTATTCCCGGGTGGCTTCGGTTCATTTTGCCGCAGGATACGGGGCGGATCCCCATTTACGTTCAATTGATCCTGGTGGAATTTATGATCGACGGCTTGCGTCTGGCGTCCATGAACACGCCCAGCATGCTCTCCAACTCCTTATCGGTGGTAGGGGGATTGATCCTTGGCGATTTTGCCGTGAGCATCGGTTGGCTGATTCCCGAGGTCATTTTGTATATGGCGTTCGTTTCGATTGCTAATTTTACGCAACGGAGCTATGAATTGGGGTACGCCTTCAAGTTTTTGCGGATCCTTTTGGTGACGCTGGTGCAGTTTTTGGATCTCATCGGCTTTGCCGTGGGAACGGGGATCATTCTGATCCTTTTGATCAGCAACAAAACGGTCAACGGAAAGCGCTCTTATCTCTACCCCCTGTTTCCGTTTGACGGCAAGGCGCTGCTTTCCCTGTTCGTTCGCTTGCGGAAGGATCGGTTGCAGGACAGCAAGGTGAAAAAATAATTCAACAGAACAGAAAAACCGCAAAAATGCCAAACGGATTGACATTTTTGCGGTTTTATGCTACAATGGGCTGGGATCAAGCCATGTTCTCGGGGAGTTT
>JAFTMU010000082.1 GCA_017452215.1 Clostridia bacterium | reverse complement strand
TCTTCTCATCGATACCTTCCCCGAGGAGGAGCTGAAAGAGATCCTTTCAAATATCCTCTACCTGGGACTTCCAAACACGACCGAACGAATTCTGAATCAAACATCGAAAGGTGACCTGAATAAACATGAAAAATCCATATGAGGTCCTTGGCGTTTCTCCCAACGCCACCGACGACGATATCAAAAAAGCATACCGTAATTTAGCTCGCAAATACCATCCCGACAAGTACCGTGACAGTGACTTGGCTGACGTTGCCACAGAAAAAATGCAGGAGGTCAACGCCGCCTACGAGGAGATCCAAATGATGCGTGCAGGCAATTCCTCCAATGGAGCAGGCAGCAGCTATAACGGCAACCCGGGCGCAGGCACGAGCGGAGACGCTCATTTCGCCGAGGTACGCCGTATGATCAACAACCACGACATTCTGCGTGCCGAGCAGATCCTCAGAGGTATGCCCGCCACCATGCAAAACGCCGAATGGTTCTTTTTGATGGGTTGCGTTACCTACAAGCGGGGATACTTCGTGGATGCGCAGAAAATGTTCGACCGTGCCTGCTCCATGGATCCCTACAACTCCGAATACCGTGCCGCACGTGAGCAGCTGGGAAGACAAACCGCAGGCTATGGAACGGGCTACCGTACAGCGACCAACACCGATCAGGCATGCAACTGTTGCAGCAATTTGATCTGCGCCGATTGCTGCTGCGAGATGATGGGCGGCGACCTGATCCGTTGCTGTTGACGCAATAGCGCAGGTGAACCCTATGTCAAGAAACTCTACCCGTCAGCAGATCAAAGCCCTGACCGTCAGCGCAATGCTCTGCGCCCTTGGAGTGATCATTCTCGCCTTGGGCTCCTTTATTGAGGTGATCGATCTGAGCGTTGCCGTCATCGCTTCCCTGTTGACCGTCTATGCGGTCATTGAACTGCGGGGCGCCTACCCGTGGCTGATCTGGCTGGTCACCTCCATCGTAGCATTCCTGCTCCTGCCACTCAAAACCCCTGTGCTCTTTTACGCCATGCTGGCAGGCTACTACCCCATTCTCAAGGAAAAGATCGAAAAAAAGCCGCTCCTCATTTCTTGGGCACTAAAGCTCTGCGTCCTGACGGCTTCTCTGATCGTGATCTATCTCCTGTTCATCGCATTTCTTCCCGAGATGTTAGCAGGCTTTGAAGCATGGTACCTTTTGTTGGGACTTTACGCCGCTTGCACGGTAGTATTCGTCCTGTACGACGTTTGCCTGACACAGCTCATCACGTTTTATCTGGTCAAGCTGCAAAAGAGATTCCGAATCAAATAACACAAAAGGCTGAGTTCACGTTGGAACTCAGCTCCTTTTTCAGGTTGTAGACAAAACTATCAGCTTTCGTCAGTTCGAGTAAAGTTTTCGCCCGCCTTTTTCAAAAGGCGGCGCAGTGGAGGCTGCGTAAGCCTCCTCGCCGTCCGCAGACGGCGAAATTCCTCTCTTTACGGCGCTTTTCTTTTTGCCAAGCTTTTTCTTTTGCGCCTTCTTGGTCAAAAGAAAAAGCGGTATAAAAGAGTTTGTACAAATTGAAAAACTGTGCGCCTTCGATCTACAAGCTGAGGCTGAGTTCACATTGGAACTCAGCCTCTTTTTTGTTTTTTATCGTTTGATCATAACGACTTCGCTGATCACAGACTCCTCGTCGGAGCAATCCTCCGCTTCTTGCTCGGAATCCTGAACGTTCCCTTCAAGAGTCCCGTCCATATCAACGGTAGGAAGGGTCACCACGTAGGATCCGTCGTTGTCCGTGCCACCCTCACCAACCACAGGTTGGTAGGTGATCGTACCGTTTCCGCCAACCGCAGGCTGGTAGGTAACCGTGCCATCCTCACCAACCACAGGCTGGTAGGTGATGTTACCGCTGACACCGGGAACGTAGACGTTCTCTCCGCTACCTTCGGTAGAGCCATCTCCACCAACAATGGGAGCATAATTTTCCTCTTTGCTACTCTCGGAGGAATCGCTACCGCTCTCGGAGGAATCCCCCGATTCATCGGGGGCCTTGGTCACGTAAAGCTCCAGGTGGCATCCGTCGTAGATCAGCGTTTTAGGAGTTACTTCCACTCCGTCCAGCATCCAATATCCCCATTGCTCAAGGGTAAATTCAAAGCTTTCGCCGCAAAGGTTGGGACAAACGTCAATGAAATACGCCGAGGGAGAAACTACTTTGAAGGTCTCGGACATTTTCGTGCCGTCGACAAAATATTGGGTAACGTGAATGGTCAGACTAACGCCCTCTGCAGGTACCTCGGGGGTATCCTCGACGGGAGGA
>JAFTMU010000004.1 GCA_017452215.1 Clostridia bacterium | reverse complement strand
GAGATTGGGCGATCTGCCGCTGCGTTTGGGGCTTGATGCCGCCAAGACCGTAGCGCATCATGATGATCTGCCGCTCCCTTGGGCTGAGAAGCCGATCTACGTATTGCAGCATCTTATCGGTGGTGATCTTTCGGTCGATCTCCTCGGCAATGTCCTCCTCACAGCAGATCACGTCGATGTAGGTCAGGGGATTGCCGTCTCGGTCGATGTCGATGGTCTCGTTGATGGAGATCTCGGAGGCAAGCTTCTTTTGTGAGCGGAAGTGCATCAGGATCTCATTTTGAATGCACTTGGCGGCGTAGGTGGCAAAGCGGGCGCCGTTATGAATGTTGAAGGTATCCACCGCCTTGACAAGTCCGATGGTGCCGATGGAGATCAGATCCTCGGGGTTGCGGGCGGTGGAATAATACTTGCGCACAATGTGGGAGACCAAGCGCAGATTATGCAGGATCAGCTTTTGTCTTGCCTCCTCGTCACCGCCCTCCGTCAAAAGAAAGCATTCCTTTTCCTCCTCCTCGGAAAGTGGGGGCGGGAAGGCTTGGGGCAGATTGACTCCAAGGATCAGATGCAGGATCCTGGTAAAAAAAGAAAACAGGGTAACGAACATAATAACACCTCCGTATCGCAGTGGTTCAGTATATGAAACGGGAGGGCTTTTTTTGCTTGTACGGCTTTTTTTCGGCTTTTTCATTGACAGAGAAGGGGTTTTGTGGTATACTGTTGAAAGTACCAAAGATTGGAGAATTTTAACTATGAAGCACTTATACGGTAACGCAGTCGTCGGACAGAGCGGTGGTCCTACCGCCGCCATCAATGCAACACTCGCAGGCGTCATTCGAGGCGTCAAGGAGCAACAGGGCTGCGGTCCCATCGGGACCCTTTACGGAATGCGCAACGGTGTTGAAGGGCTCATGCAGGAGCGCCTGATCGATTTGAGCGCTTATTTTGACAGCGAGGAGAAGCTTTCTCTCCTGGAGCACACACCTGCTGCGGCGCTTGGTTCTTGCCGCAAAAAGCTTCCCAAGGTGGGGGAAAACGATGCCTTTTTTGAGAGTATGATCGCTATTTTCCGCAAGTATAATATCCGCTATTTCTTTTACATTGGCGGCAACGATTCCATGGATACCGTTGCAAAGCTTTCGGAGTACACTCGCTCCCACGACTATGAAATGGTGATCCTTGGTGTTCCCAAGACCATTGACAACGACCTGGTGGGCACGGACCACACCCCGGGCTTTGGTTCTGCCGCAAAGTATATTTCCGTTACGGTGCAGGAGATCATTCGGGATTGTGCCGTGTATCAGGTGCCCGCAGTGACCATCGTTGAGATCATGGGACGGGATGCAGGCTGGCTGACCGCTTCCTCTGCCATCGGACGAGTTGTCAACGGCATTGAGCCCGATCTTGTTTATCTGCCCGAGCGTGTGTTTGATATGCAACGCTTTTTCGCTGACGTCCGTGCTTCTCTTGAAAAGCACCCCAACGTGGTGGTTGCGGTTTCGGAAGGCGTTCGCTTTGCCGACGGTCACTACGTGGGCGAGGGCACGCAAACGGGTGCTACCGACGCTTTCGGACACGCTTATCTTGCGGGAACCGGCAAGGCGTTGGAGCTTGCCGTCAAGGCGGAGATCGGCTGTAAGGTCCGTTCCATCGAGCTCAATCTCCCCCAGAGATGCGCAGCGCACCTGGCGTCCGCTACCGACCTTTCCGAATCTGTAGCAACGGGCAAGGCGGCTGTCAAGGCGGCAGCAGAGGGCATTACCCGTCAGATGATGACGGCACAGCGTGTATCTGATGATCCCTACACCATTGTGTATGAGCCCAAGGACGTGAGTGAGATCGCCAACAAGATCCGCTACGTGGACGATCGCTTTATCAACGAGGCGGGCAATCACGTGACCGATGCTTGCTGCGAGTATTTGCTTCCCTTGATTCAGGGTGAGGCGGCTTGTGTCTTTGAAAACGGACTTCCCAAGCATCTGATTCTTTGATCCCATAGAAAAGAGCTCCCGAGGGCGACCTCGGGGGTTCTATTTTTTTCTTCTTTTTCGTACATTGTAGCGATGACGTAAAGGAGGCGATCGAATGGAATCTGTTATGGTGGTTCTGGGAACGAGGCCTGAGGCGATCAAGCTTTGTCCCTTGATCAAGGAGTTGAAGCAAAGAGGAAAATATGAGGTGCGTGTCTGCTCCACGGGGCAGCACCGAGCCATGCTGGACAGCGCACTTGAGGCGTTTGACGTCAAGCCCGATTTTGACCTTGACGTGATGCGCACGGGGCAAACTCTCTCCACGGTGACGGCGAGGATCCTCAAGGGAATCGATGAAATTTTGGAGGCGGAAAGACCGTCGTTGGTTCTGGTGCAGGGAGATACGACTACGGCATTTGCGGCGGCGCTTTCAGCGTTTCATCACCGCATTCCCGTGGGGCACGTGGAGGCAGGGTTGCGGACCTATCACATGGATTCGCTTTTTCCAGAGGAGTTTCACAGGCAGGCGATCTCGCTTTTGTCAAGCGTGCATTTTGCCCCGACCGTGAGTGCGAAAAAGAATCTTGTCAAGGAGGGACGGGCGGAATCCTCGATCTTTATTACGGGAAACACGGTAGTGGACGCTTTGCGCTTTACTCTGACACAGAAAAAGCCGTATCGGCGGTGGAGTATTCCCGAGGCGTGTCGCTTGGTGGTCTTTACCGCTCACCGCAGGGAAAGCTTTGGTGAACCGATTCGGGGAATGTTCCGTGCGTTGCGCAGCCTTGTGGAGGCGTATCCGGACATCATTGCGATCTGTCCCCTGCATCACAATCCCGAGGTGCGGCGTGCGGCGGCGGAGATATTAAAAGGGGAGCCAAGGATCAGGACTGTAGAGCCGCCCGAGATCGTTTCCT
Organism: Clostridia bacterium; assembly: GCA_017452215.1. GTDB lineage: Bacteria > Bacillota > Clostridia > Oscillospirales > CAG-272 > UMGS1865. The sequence goes on along the minus strand of JAFTMU010000004.1, from coordinate 3,863 downwards.
TCCACCATTTGCTGTCAAAGGCGTATTTGGTCATCACCGATAGCGGAGGGATCCAGGAGGAGACGGTGGCTTTGGGGATCCCTACCATCGTTACCAGATATTCCACCGAGCGGCAGGAGGGAATCCGTGCGGGAGTGTTGCGCCTGGCGGGGAGCGGTGAGGAGGGGATAAGAGAGCTTGGCATGCGCCTGCTCGCTCCCAAGAGTGAGGAATATGAGTTCATGAAAAAGCCGTCGGCTGTGTTTGGGGACGGAAACGCATCGGTGCGGATCGTTGATGCTATAGAAAAAATGCTGTAAAAGAATTGCCCGAATGGATTTTTCGTCCGTTTGGGTATTCTTTTTTACAGAAATTTATTCAACTGTAAGAAAAAGGGAATTTGCAATTTAAAATATTGTGAAAAAAATAACTTTTTTTAAAAAAGGTATAGATTTTTATAAAAAAATGTAGTATAATAAGATGTCCAATTATGCGAACCTGCTTATTTTGAACGGGTGGAGACAAAAATGCCTCTCTCCCACAGAGAAACGGGTTCCAATGAAAAATTTTCAGGAGGTTTGAAATCATGAAGAAGAAATTGACCACGGTCGAGTTTCACGGGACACCCGAGCAAGAAGCAAAGCTGCTGGCTGTGATCGAGGAGCACGCAGGTGAGAAGGGTGCAATGATGCCCATTCTCCAAAAGGCGCAGGATATTTACGGATATCTGCCTTTGGAGGTACAAGAGATCATTGCCGCTAAGACCGGTGTATCCTTGGAGGAGATCTTTGGTATCGTATCCTTCTACGCACAGTTCAAGCTCAATCCCGACGGTCAGTACGCAATCGCAGTTTGCTTGGGTACCGCTTGCTACGTAAAGGGCTCGGGCGACATTATCAATGCGATTTCCGAAAAGCTCGGCGTTGCCATTGGCAGCACCTCTCCCGACGGAAAGTACTCCATTGAGGCGACCCGTTGCATCGGTGCTTGCGGTCTGGCTCCCGTTCTTACCGTAAACGGTGAGGTATACGGTAAGCTGACGGTGGACGACGTGGATTCCATTCTTGCAAAGTATAAATAATTCACAGATACATCTGAAAGGGCAGGAATCAAACGTATGAAGATTTCGGAGATTCAGGCATTGCTGGAAGCAGAGGTCGTTTGCGGCGAGGATCATTTGGACCGTGAGGTCTATTCTGCCTGCGGCAGCGACATGATGAGCGACGTGCTGGCGTACGTCAAGGATCAGGCGGTGCTGCTCACAGGCTTGGTCAATCCTCAGGTCGTTCGCACGGCGGAGATGATGGATATGATCTGCATCGTATTCGTCCGTTCCAAGTCTCCCACGGAGGAAATGATCGCTTTGGCAAAGGAGAGCGGCATGGTCCTTCTCAAATCCCGCAAGAGAATGTATGAGGCTTGCGGCAAGCTCTATGCCGGCGGTCTTAGCGGAAACGGAGACGGACGATGAACGAGGCGGTAAAATTTCATTTTCCGGTTGACGGTGAGGATTTTACCTCTGCGGGGCAGGCGTCTGTGCAGATCAAAAAGAATTTGCGTGCTCTGGGCATTGCTCCCGAGATCATTCGTAAGGTCTCGATCGCAATGTACGAGGGGGAGATCAATATGGTGATTCATGCGGGCGGTGGCGAGGCAGACGTGCTGATCTATGAGGATCGCATTGAGATCTGTCTTTCCGACAACGGACCCGGGATCGCCAATATTGAGCTTGCCATGCAGGAGGGCTTTTCCACCGCTCCCGACAATATTCGTTCCTTGGGCTTTGGCGCAGGAATGGGATTGCCCAACATGAAGCGGTATTCGGATTCCTTTAAGATCGAATCCGAGCTTGGCAGAGGCACACGCATTCTGATGACGGTCAATCTGTAACGGCAAACAAAAATAAAAAAGGAGTCATCGTCTCGAATGAATACCTATGAGCATTCGGTTTCACTGGACGTTTCCAAGTGCACGGGCTGTACCATGTGCCTGAAGCGCTGTCCTACTGAAGCAATACGGATTCATGACGGTCATGCCAAAATCAATCCCGATCGATGCATCGACTGTGGCGTTTGTATCCGATATTGCCCGAATAATGCAAAAAAAGCGACTTACAGCAAGCTGGATGCCGTAATGAATTACAAATGGAAGGTTGCGCTTCCCGCACCGACCCTTTACGGTCAGTTTGAAGAATTGGAGGACGTGGATTACGTCCTGCAAGGACTGTTGGATATCGGCTTTGAAGACGTGGTGGAGGTATCACAGGCGGCGGAGCTGGTGTCAGCTTATACGAGATTGTATCTCAAAACCGAGGGGATCGCCAAGCCCGTTATCAGCTCGGCGTGCCCCGTGGTACTGCGCTTGATCGCTCTGCGGCATCCCATGCTCAAGGAGCACATCATGCAAATGCTTCCTCCTATGGAGATCGCCGCAAAAATGGCGAGAAAGAAGGCAAAGGAGGAGCACCCGGAGCTCACGGATGAGGACATTTGCATCTGCTTTATCTCTCCGTGTCCCGCAAAGGTCTCTTACGTTCGTAACGGCTTTGGGGACTATCAGAGTGAGGTGGATGAGGTTCTTTCCATCAGTGATATCTACTTTAACTTATTGAACGTGATGCGCAGAGGCCGTGTGCCCGTACCGTTCTCCCGCTCGGGAATGATCGGCATCGGTTGGGCGACCTCGGGGGGAGAATCTTCCGCTATCTTCAACGATAAGTACCTGGCGGCTGACGGTATCGAAAACGTCACCCGTGTATTGGAGCAGTTGGAGAACGGAAACATCTCTTCCTTGGAATTTGTGGAGCTGAACGCTTGTCCCGGCGGTTGCGTGGGCGGTGTGATGGCGCTGGAAAATCCCTTTGTTGCAAAGGCGAGATTGCAGACGTTGCGCAGATATCTTCCCGTATCACAAAATTTCCTCGACGAGGAGGAAAAGCAATACATTCCCGAATCTTATTTCTTTGAAAAAATGCCGACCTACCGACCGATTCAGCGCCTGAGTGAGAATTTTGCCGAATCCTTGCGTATGATGTCGGATATCCAAAGGATTCGTGAGGAGCTTCCCGGGATCGATTGTGGCGCTTGCGGCGCACCGACCTGCAGAGCTTATGCGGAGGATGTGATTCGTGGAACCGTTTCACGGGATGCCTGTCCCGTAGAAAAATGCCGCAGGGCAGAAGAAGAGGCGAAAGGAGAGGATTCCCAATGACAGTTTTGGAATTGCGTGAAAAGCTATCCTTGAAGCCCTTGGCAATGCCCGACGGTGAGCGAGAGATCCACGGTGCTTATATCGGAGATCTGCTCAGCTGGGTGATGGGACGTGCCCAAGGAGGGAACGCCTGGATCACCATTATGTCAAACGTTAATATTGTAGCGGTGGCATCCTTAGCGGACGTTTCCTGTATCATCTTAGCGGAGGGAGTTGAGCCTGATACATCGGTCTGTACGGTGGCGGAGCAAAAGGGTGTGAATCTTCTTTCCACCGAGAAAGATGCATACAAGATTGCCAAGGAATTGGCGGCGCTTGCAGTATGAACCGTTATTATTACGACTTTCACGTTCATTCCTGCCTTTCCCCCTGTGCGGATAACGACATGACCCCCAACAATATTGCGGGCATGGCGGCACTGGCAGGCTTGAATATCGTTGCCCTGACCGATCACAACTCTGCACGCAACTGTCCCGCATTCTTTGCGGCGGCAAAAAAGCAGGGGATCATTCCCGTGGCAGGCATGGAGCTGACCACCGCCGAGGATATTCACATGGTGTGTCTGTTTGAGCATTTGGAGAATGCCTTGGCATTCAACGATGCGGTAGACACCTTTCGCATTCGGATCCCGAATCGGGTGGATATTTTCGGAGAACAGCTCCTTACCGACGAGG
>JAFTMU010000081.1 GCA_017452215.1 Clostridia bacterium | reverse complement strand
TATCACCTTGAATGATCCGTATAGCACCACCGCTGTATCGGCTGCTATGAAGAATTATCAGACAACCGCCGGAGCGGAAACGCTTCTGAAGGCTTTGGAGAAGTCCACGAATCAAACGTTTGTTGATGCGCTGATGGCGTATATCAAAAAGAAGGGGCTTCGTGATTCCGAGGTCTATAAAGCGGCGCAGATCGACCGCAGACTGTTCTCAAAAATCATGTCGGATCGGCATTATAAACCGTCAAAGGATACGGCCATTGCCCTTGCTCTTGCTTTGAGATTGACCCTTGGCGAGGCAACCGATATGCTCTCCCGTGCGGGATATGTCCTTTCACACAGCAACAAAAAAGATATCATCGTAGAGTATTTCTTCACTGAGCGGATCTATAAGCTGGATGATATCAACGAAGTATTATACAATTTGGGACAGAAAATCATAGGCAGATAATTGTCGCATTTAAGGCGACCAAATCCAATCCAAATAATCCTATAATATGACTGAACCCAAACGAAAGGACGGTCATGTTATGGGATTTTTTGATTTTTTCAAGAAAAACAGCAAAAAGGTATCCTTTGACGCCAACGTATCTCTTTCTCCCGAGGGAGTCGGGGTGAACGAGCCGGATCACGGCGAACTGAGCTCCCCCACTGTATTTTACACCGAATGCGCAATGGCATTTCACGAATATGCGCAAGCACAAGGATACGCACATCGTGGAGTGGTTTTCATTCCCGAGCTGATTGCGCTTGGGCAAAAGGCGGTACTCGCCTATCTGCAAGATCCGTTTCTGACTTTTGAGTATTCATCTGATCATGATACATACTACTATATCATCAATAGCTTTGCTCTCCAAACAGGAATCGCTTACGGGGCTGCATGGCACCAAAGCTATACGGACTTGGAGAACGGTTTGGCCGATCAGATAATTCAGGACGGTCCGTGGGAATACGTCGAGCCGCTTTTCAGAGATGACCTTGCGATGATCAAAGAACAGTTCGAGCAGTTCGGACGGGGGCTTTACGAGGTGTGGAAAAAACAGCATGCGCCATATTGGGTATTGAACGACCCAAGGCAATATACCCTGAATGCCACGCTGGCTTCCTTCCAGCTCGGTGTTTCTATGATTCTTGAAAAACTCGGTTATTGAGGAGGAGTGACCATGAAAACGAAACTCGAAAAAGACGCAATCACGTATACATATCTGGAGGCTTTTGAAGGGGGATATCGAACAGGTGATTTTTCGGAGGTCTTTTCGTATCTTTCTGAAGATTGTGTCATGGAATCCCAATGGGTGCTCAACCCGAACGTGGGTTACTCGTCGTTGGTGGCTTATCTGAGCGGAAAGGGCGAAACCCTCAAGCGGACAGGCTCGTTTCCGTCCTGCACCATTGTGGAGCTTGTTGGAAATATGAATCTCATTCAAGCTGCTGATTTTCATGTTAACGGAGAAAAGACACACGGTTCTTTCGGCCTTCTTTACAACCTCGGTGAGTTGTGCCTCTTGATGCAACAAACCATCGACGATCAGAACATTGGCGTCATGCTGCGCCTCAGGCTGACCGACGATGACAGAATCGCCCGTGTGGATCTGTGTGATCCGGAGCTCTTTCAGTACAGGGATTTTTATTCTTTTGTCAGCTTCTATCCTGCCAATGGAGAAAATGAGCTCGATGAGGGCAGAATGCGTGTGAGCGAACCCTACTATGCCGAACTCTATCTCTTTCTCGGAATGGTGGGGGAGGAATTTGACGAGTACGATGATATGATTATTCCCATGGACAAATGGCAGGCTTTCCTTGAAAAATGGAGGCGATTCTAT
>JAFTMU010000080.1 GCA_017452215.1 Clostridia bacterium | reverse complement strand
GCCCGTTTTTGCCGTGTCAGTGAGTCGGGGCTTTACGCTACCTTCCGCTCAGAGTGGAATTGCACTCCCATTGTGATGTGGCACCGTGTGCAGATCGAAAAAGCAGTCAATTTGCTCTTTTCCACCGACCTGTCAGTGGAGGAGATCTCCACTCGCTTGGAATTCTGCTCGGCGTCCTATTTTCGAAAGGTGTTCAAGGAGATCACCGGGCAAACGCCCAGAGAGGTGCGCCGCTTCGGCAGGGTCTGAATATAGGAGAGGTGTCCCAAATGCTTTTTGCATTCGAGACACCTCTTTATTTGTTCTTATTTCTTTTCTTCCTCGCCCAAGGAATCGGTCACGGTCACCATTGCCGTGCGTTGATAGCAGGCAAAGATCCCGTCCGTATTCTTCGGCGCTGTCTTTTGCGTGATCAGGCTTACCAAGGGAACAAGGATCAATCCACCGAGCATAGCAAACACACCCGAGTAGAGGGAGTTTTTAAAGACAAAGGAGAGCACGGGGATATTTGCAACGCTGAACACCTTCATAGAGATCAAAAGCTGTGCGATCTCCATTCCCACGCCGAAAACGAAGGAAGTGACAACAGCGGCACGAGTGGTCTTTTTCCAATACAGACCGTAAAGGAAGGGAGCCAGGAATGCCCCTGCCAAAGCGCCCCAGGAGACACCCATCATTTGTGCGATCAGCATGTTTTTGCTGTGATACTGCATGATGGCGATCACGGCGGAGATCACGATAAACACCACGATAAAGGAACGAATCAGCAGCATTTTTGTCTTTTCGCTCATGGATTTTTTCTTTTCACTCAGGGGAACGATAAAGTCAAGCGTCACCGTGGAGCTGCTGGTCAAAACCAAGGAGGAGAGCGTGGACATGGAGGCGGAGAGGACCAAAACGATCACAATGCCAATGATCACGGGAGAGAGCGTCGAAAGCATCGTGGGAATAATGGCATCAAAGTCACCAATGGAAACCGCATCACCCACGTCATAAAGCCGTCCAAAGCCGCCAAGGAAGTAACAACCACCCGCTACTATTAGAGCAAAGACGGTAGAAATGACCGTTCCTTTTTTAATGGCGTCCTCATCCTTGATGGCGTAGAATTTATTTACCATCTGAGGCAGTCCCCAGGTTCCCAGGGAGGTCAAAAGAACTACAAAGAGCAAGAACATAGGATCAGCGCCCAGGAAGGAGGCATACTCCCAACCGCCGTTTTCGCCGGTCGCCAGCTGCTCCATTGCAGACATCAATCCTCCATTGTCGGCAAGAACCGCACCAATGACGGCAACAATACCGATCAGCATGATGATGCCTTGTACAAAATCGTTGATCGCCGTTGCCACGTATCCGCCAAGCAGCACGTACACACCAGTCAAGACCGCCATAATGATCACGCAAACCGAGTAATCCACGCCGGGATATGCCATGGCAAACAAGCGGGAAAGACCGTTGTAAAGGGAAGCAGTGTAGGGGATCAGGAAGATAAATGTGATGGCGGATGCGGCAATCTTGAGCTTGGTGGAGCCAAAGCGCTCACCGAAAAAGTCAGGCATGGTCTTTGCTCCCAGATGTTGCGTCATCACACGGGTGCGACGGCCAAGGATCACCCAAGGCAAAAGAGAACCGATGAATGCGTTTCCAAGTCCGATCCACGTGGAGGCAAGACCAAAGTTCCAACCAAACTGTCCTGCGTATCCGACAAAGATGACGGCAGAAAAGTAGGAGGTACCAAAGGCGAATGCCGTGAGCCAAGGACCAATGGAACGACCGCCCAAAACGAATCCGCCAACGTCCGTGGAATGCTTTCGGGCATAGATGCCGATACCAATCATAACGGCAAAAAAGACGATCAACAACAGGGTAATAATCATAACAGAGTCTCCTTTTCTTTTTTATATTTGTTTTGTTAAAAACAAAAGCCCTCGGGATCTTTGACCCCGAGGACGAATATACCGTGTTACCACCTCGTTTTATCTGCCCCTTGCAAAGCAGACCTCATCGGGTACTATCATACCCTACGCCGATAACGGAGCTACCCGTTGCAGCTTACTTGCCCACATAGGGCGTTCGATGCACGGCTCACGGAGTGTATTCCCACATGCTCTTGCCTCTGCCTTTCACCAAACGGCAGCTCTCTGTGCGCACAGATCACGGGTACTTGATTCCGGTCATCGCCTTTGTTTTTTATCATTATACCATGTTTTTTTACTTTGTCAACCCCTTTTTTGGAATTTTTGAAAAAATATTTTTCTCCCCTCGAAGATCAAAAAGAATTGACAAAATGCCAAAAGCGTGGTATAATTAAATATTACCCGGGGAGGTGATAAAATGGACGAAAAGGAAAGAAAAAAGAGGGAAGAGGAGATGAATCGCTTTTGGGATATTGACACCTTGATTCCGCCTCGACGTGCCTCACATTATCAACGAGACACCGAAGCGGTGGAGATCGTTTCCGAAATCCAGAATTCTCCTTCGCAGGAACCAAAGCCGCATTTTATCCCACCGCACACTCCCGAGGAGCGTCCACGGGAAAAGAAACCCGAGGAGGAGTATTTTCCAACCGATTCCCTGATTCACACTGTCCGCCTTTTCCGCTGGAGGAGCAATTATTCCTACTATGAATCCTTTTTACAGGATGCCCGTCGCTTGCACCCGGTCACGGGAAAGGAGTGTCCTCATATCCCGTTTTTCTCCTACGTTCCCCAGTATGCGCAAATGAACCGCTCCCAACTGGAATGGTACCTGTGGTGGCGTGAAAATTTCAGAAAAGAGATCTATCTTTCCACCGATTACAGTTATCTTTTGCTGTATGCATACGAGGTCATCAATCTCACGGGCGTGATCCCAAAAAAGGAGGGACAGACGCTTTTGTGTCGCTTATGGCTTCATTACCGTGAGCTGTTCCATCAGCTGGATTCCCACCTACCCGAATGGATCTGCGATTATAGCCTGTTGCATCGATTGTCGCCCCCCGATATGTTTACCTCTCCCGAATTATATGCTGCAATTTCCCACTGCGCACTCAAGGAATTTTACGTTACCGCATCGGGAAAAAGCGGCTTGATCAAGGGGATTTTGGTGTTTGGATCCAATTATGATTACCATAAAAGCAAGTTTTGTACCAAGGAGAACGAGCCGCTTTACGAGCGCATGATCCTCGGGACATTGGAGGCGGTTTTTGAAAAGGGAGAGGAGCTGGATATGCTCCTTGGCAACAAGGGAAGTGAGCACAGCCGCATGGTACGGGATGCGTATACGGGCGCTTTGTGTGCCTATTCCGTCAAGCGGAAGATCGCCTTGGAGTACACCTCCTTTACCTGCTCTCACTCTCTGCGCCTGTTGGTCACCGATATCGTCAAATACAGTGAAAACCACCTACGTGCAACCAAAGGCATTCGTGCACGCCTTGGAATCTATGCTTTGCCTACAAGAGTAAAGGAGATCTTGGATTCCTATTTGAACACGCATTTTCCAAAGCCCAAGACAGCAACTCCGCCTAAACAGACAGAGGAGGAAGCTTACCAACGGCTTTACGACTTGCCAAGGAAAAAGCTCTCTCTTGGAAACGCCAAGGAGATCGAGCTTGCATCCTGGCAAACCACCGAAAAATTGATCGAAGCCTTTGAAGATACCAAGGAAGAAAGTCCTCTGTCGGTGTCTCCCAAAGAACAAATGCCCATAACACAAGAAGCAGCGCCGTGCGAGGACTCTCCAAAAGCTTCTACCTCTCCCTTTGTACCGTACTTGGAGTTTTTGTCCTCGGCTCTGACACAGGATGCAGCCCGACAAAGAGAGATCGCAAGCAAAATGGGAAAAATGCCCGATGCTCTTGCGGATGAGATCAACGCTCTCGCCTTTGAAGAATTGGGAGATATTTTGTTGGAGGAAGCAGCGCAGGGCTATGAGATCATAGAAGATTACCGCAACGATGTCTTGTCTTTGATACAAGGAAAGGAAGAAATAAATGGAAAAATGAAGGAAATGAATCTGTCGAAAATGAAAGAGGAGAAATGTTTTTGGATATTTTGTGACAAAAAACCCTTATGGAAATAATCCAAAAAAGGAAATAATAACGATTCCTTTGGAAAAATCCAAAAGAAATG
>JAFTMU010000079.1 GCA_017452215.1 Clostridia bacterium | reverse complement strand
AGGAGACCACGCTGATGCTGTATGACAAGCTCTTTACCATCGAGAACGTCAACGATATTCCCGAGGATAAGACCTACAACGATTATCTCAATCCCGAATCTCTGATCAAATTGGAGCACTGCCGCATTGAGCCCTGCCTGAAAGATGCCAAGGACGGCGAGCAATTCCAATTCGTCCGTGTGGGATATTTCTGCAAGGATACCAAATATGAAAACACCTTTAACCGTGTGGTCGGCTTGAAGGATAGCTTTCCAAAGAAATAATAAAACCCAATAAAAAGACAGGAGCTGCTTCGCAAAGGAAGCAGCTCCCAATTTTGTTATCTTTAAAATCAATACTCCGCATTTCCGACGGTACGGGGATAAGGAATGACGTCACGGATGTTGGACACGCCCGTGAGGTACATAATAATGCGCTCAAAGCCCAAGCCGTAGCCTGCGTGCTTGGTGCCACCGTACTTGCGCAGGTTGACGTACCACCAATAATCCTCCTCCTTGAGGTTGCACTCCTGCATTCTGGCAAGCAGAACGTCAAGACGCTCCTCTCTCTGGCTTCCGCCGATGATCTCGCCCACACCGGGAACCAGCATATCCATAGCAGCAACGGTCTTGCCGTCGTCGTTGAGTCGCATATAGAAGGATTTGATCTCCTTGGGGTAATCAATGACAAAGACGGGCTTGCCAAAGATCTTTTCGGTGAGATATCTCTCGTGCTCGGTTTGCAGGTCACAGCCCCACTCTACGGGATACTTGAACTCTGCACCGCTCTTTTTGAGCATCTCTACTGCGTCGGTATAGGTGACCTTTTCGTAATCGCTGTTAGCAAGAGCGTTCAAACGTTCCAAAAGTCCCTTGTCAACGAAATTGTTGAAGAATTCCAGCTCTTGTGCGCAGTTTTTGAGCACGTGGCGAATGATATATTGGATCATGTCCCATGCAAGCTGCATGTTATCGTTGAGATCTGCAAAAGCGATCTCGGGCTCGATCATCCAAAACTCTGCCGCATGACGGGCAGTGTTGGAGTTTTCGGCACGGAAAGTAGGACCAAAGGTATAGATGTTACCAAATGCCATGGCGTAGGTCTCGCCCTCCAATTGACCCGAAACGGTCAGATTGGTGCTCTTACCAAAGAAATCCTGAGACCAATCGATACTGCCGTCCTCACGTCTTGGGGGATTCTCGGGATCGATGGTGGTGACACGGAACATCTCGCCTGCTCCCTCACAGTCAGAGCCTGTGATCAGAGGGGTATGGACGTACACGAACCCACGGTCATGGAAGAAGGAATGAATAGCATATGCCACCTCACTTCTTACACGGAAGACAGCCGAGAACAGGTTGGTTCTGGGACGCAGATAAGCCAATTCACGCAGATATTCCACGGTGTGTCTCTTTTTTTGCAGAGGATAATCGGGAGTGGATGCACCCTCGACAGTGACCTCCGTTGCCTTGAGCTCAAAGGGCTGCTTCATCTCGGGGGTCAATTCCACAACGCCCTTAACGATCACTGCAGAGCCTACGTTGAGCTTTGCGATCTCGTCATAATTGGCGATCTTTTCTCTTTCAAAGACCACCTGCATGGTCTTAAAGCAGCTGCCGTCGTACAAATCGATAAATCCGAACGCCTTGCTGTCACGAATGCTTCTTGCCCAACCGCCAACGACAATTTCCTTGCCGCCAAAGGAGGACATATCCGCATAGATACTTTTAATCAGTTCTCTTTTCATATTGAAACCTCTCTCGGGGGACGTTTGTCCGCCGTTTTTAAAACAACTAATATTATACCACGCTTTCCCACTTTTGTCAATGAAAATTAAAAAAAAGCAGAGTCTTGGGTGTTTTTATTGAGAAAGCGCACGGCGGTCGATCTTGCCGTTGGGTGTCAGGGGCATTCGATCCAATTGCGTCACCAGAGACGGAAGCATATATTTGGGCAAATAGGAGCGCAGGAAGTTATTTACCTCATCAGGTGTTGCTTCTCCTGTGTAATACAGTAATATCCTTGCGTTATCTTTATCGTACAGTGCCGCTGCACGGGTAAGATGAGGGCATCTTGCCGCTGCCGCCTCAATCTCGCCAAGCTCGATGCGGTGTCCCATATGCTTGATCTGTGCATCTCTGCGAGAAACGAATACAAGCTCTCCGTGTGCATTGATATAGCCAAGGTCACCCGTGCGGTAAACGGTTTCGGGATATGCCTTTTGCAAGGGATTTTGCACGAATGCCTCCCCTGTCTTTTCGGGATTGTTATAATAACCGAGGGTGATACAGGTGCCACGAAGATAGATCTCACCCATCTCCCCATCTCTCACTTCCCTGCCATCCTCGCCTATGAGAAGCAGTCCTGTGTTTCGGAAGGGCTTGCCAACGGGAATGGGTTCGTTCCCTTCCAACGCTCTCTCTGCGTGCCAAACGCAGGACATTCCCGTAGCCTCGGTGGGACCGTAGAGATTGAAGAATTTGGCATTCGGCAGAGCCGCTCTCCAAAGGTCGTATTGCGGACGGGGGAAAACCTCCGAGCCAAAGGCCACGGTGGTCAGATACCTGGGCGGATTCTTTTCCAATACTCCCATGGAGGAGATCATGGTCAATGCGGAAACCACCCAACAAACGGTATTGATCTTATGCTCGTTGAGAAAATCGCAAAGCGCCATGGGGAAAGAAAAATACTTTTTCGGAACGAGATAAGCGGTAGCGCCGTACTTGATCACGGGCATCAGTTCCTTTAAGGGGGCGTCAAAAAACAGGGGCGTTTGATTGGCAAAGACTGTATTTTCGTCGAACGGAAGCTCGGCGCAAAGCGCCTCCACGTAATCGATCACCGAGCGGTGGCAAGCCACCACACCCTTGGGAACTCCCGTCGAGCCCGACGTAAATACGATATAGATAGGATCGGTATCGATCTGTCTCTCCCGAACCTGTCCAAGGGCAAATTCGTCTGTCTCCTCCCTTGCCAGGTCGTCATAAAGCATGCACTCGCCCGAAAAATTCAGCCTCTCTGCGATCCCCTTGCTTTTTTCATCGGTAATGAGAAAGCGTGCGGAAACGCTCTCCAAAATGGTCTCGATGCGGGTAAGGGGCATTTCTGGATCCACGGGTACGTAAAAGCAACCTGCATAAACGCATCCGTAAAAGGCAGCGATCTCCTTGGGGTGCTTTCTCATCAAAATAACGATGGGCTCTCCCCGATAGCCTCGCCGCAAAAGAGCACTTCCCACCCGTCGGGAAGCGGTGAAAAGCTCGGAAAAGGTCATGTCATACGTCCCGTCGGAATACGCCACCTTGTCCGGGATCCTTGGAGCGGTCTGTTCCAGATATTCCAAAATATTGGTCTGCATGGTCCCCTCCTTTAATCGATTGCGGTGATGACTTCCGTAGCGGAAGCGGGATAACCCGTGTTATCGTACGCATAGAAATAATCCAAAAGCCCGTTAGAGCTTTTCCGTTGCGCACTGTATGCTTGCAATTGCGCATCGGTCATCAAAAAGCCCCACGGCTTGGGAATGTCGTTCAGATGGCAGGCATCGAAATGATACCACAGAGGCTCCTCTTCGGTGCCAAGATTGACAAAATTCCAAAAATGTCGCTCTCCCGAGGCGACCACAGCGCTCTGCTTGCGCTCAATATCCATATTTTCGATCCCCAAGCGCTCAAAAAACGCCTTGGAAAGCGCAAAATAGGTGTAACAATCCCCTTGTCCCGTGGTCAAGCCTTCATACGCCGCCGCCACCCAGCTGCTTTTATTGGAGGTAGCGGTATAAGCCACGTGATCGTATACGTAGTCGTAAACGGTACGGAGTTTTTGCTGTTTTCTCATTTGGGAGGAGATGATGTCCCGGATGACAAGATCGATTTTTTCGTTGAGAAGCTCCTCACTGACCTCTTTTTCCACTACGGACAGCGTCATATAGAATTCGGCAGTATTTCCTGCGGCATCGGTCGCAGTATAGATCACAGGATAGGTGCCCACCTTTTTCAGGTTGACCCCAGAGGTATTCACCTCTAATTTCACCCGACCGTCGCAATTATCCGTGGCAGTGACCCCGGAAAGATAGGAAACACCTCCGCCTCCAAGAATCACCTCTCTATCCCTCAATCCCGACACGGTTGGCGGCTCACTGTCTACCACGAGGGTAAGAGAAACCTCGTGTCTGGATTCTCTCCCCCACTCATCGGTAAAAATGAGCTCCAAGGAATAGGCTTGAAGGGAGGAAAAGGAATACTGCTCGGCATAGCGCAAAGAGCACCCCTCGGGCAGGGGATCGGCAAACGCCGCAGCCTCGGGCAGAGGTGTGTTGACCGCCCAGGTCAGATCGTGAAGCGTGGGCGAAAAGGAGGGGGCTTCCTCTGTGGAACAGGCGCAGAATACGGAGAAAAGGCATACTGCAAGACAGATCCATGCAATACACCGAACCGTTTTCTTCATACTCTCACCTCCCAAATGAAACGAAAGCAGGAGACGGCAAGCGCCGCTCCTGCCCTTTGTGTTTTAAAGTAAATATACGCCGCCTGCGTCGCACTGCCGAATCTCCTCGGCAGTCCAATAGGAGGATTGCACCTCCCCGATGTGCGCCTTGCGCAAAAAGAACATGCAAAGGCGGGACTGACCGATACCGCCGCCGATGGTGTACGGAAGCTTTCCGTTAAGGAGTGCCTTGTGAAACTCCAGCTCGGCTCTCTCGGGGCAGCCTCTCTCGGCAAGCTGACGGCGCAATGCGTCCTCATCCACACGGATTCCCATAGAGGAAAGCTCCAAAGCAATGTCCAAAATGGGATAATATACGATGATATCGCCGTTGAGCGTCCAATCGTCATAGTCGGGGGCTCTGCCGTCGTGAGGTTTTCCGCTTTTGAGCTTTCCACCGATCTGAGAGATGAACACAGCGCCACACTCCTTGGCAATGGCGTATTCCCTTTCCTTGGGCGTTTTGTCGGGATACCGATCCTCCAACTCCTGAGAGGTAATAAAGGTGATATTTTCGGGTAGGAGCTTGCCGATAAAGGCATACTCGTTGACAATATAATTCTCGGTGTGATGGAGCGCACGGTAGATAGCCTCCACTGCTTCACGCAGGGTCCTCTCGTTGCGATCCTCCTTGTTGATGATCTTTTCCCAATCCCACTGATCCACATAAATAGAGTGAATATTGTCGGTCTCCTCGTCACGGCGAATGGCGTTCATGTCGGTGTAAAGTCCCTCGCCGGGCTGAAAATCGTACATCCTTAAAGCGTAGCGCTTCCATTTTGCCAGAGATTGCACGATCTCAAGCCTTTGACCGCAATGAAGGTCAAAGGACACCGTGCGCTCCACACCGTTGAGGTTGTCGTTCAGTCCGCTTTCGGGAGAAACGAACAGGGGGGCGGAAACACGAAGAATATTAAGCTGTGCTGCAAGATCTCTTTCAAAAAAATCCTTGACCTTTTTGATAGCGCACTCGGTTTGTCTGAAATTCAAAAACGAGCGATAATCCTTGGGGATCATAACAGACGACATGGAAAATCACACCTTTCTTTGGGATTGATAACTATCTATCATTATACATAATTTTGTTTGATTTGTAAAGAGCTTTTTCCCTTTTCTTTTAATTCTTTCTTTTTTTTAAAAAGAAAGACTGCAAAAGGGAGCGACACTCCTCTTCCAAAACCCCGCCCTCACACACGGGGGAGGACTCCAAGGGATAATTTTGCAAGGACAAAAGGCTATGGCAAGCCCCTGCACGGGCATCCTTGACCCCATAGACCACCCGATCCATACGGGAATTGATGATGGCGCCCATGCACATAGGGCATGGCTCCATGGTCACGTACAGGGTGCAACCGTGCAGGCGCCAGCTCCCCACCGCTCGGCAAGCCTTTGAAATCGCCAACAGCTCGGCATGCGCCGTGGCATCATGCTCGCCTTGGCAAAGATTATGGGTTTTGGAAATAATTTGACCGTCCTTTACAATGACCGCTCCCACGGGGATCTCACCGCAGGCAAGAGCGTTCTCTGCTTCTCCAAGAGAAAGGCGCATTTGTTCTTCATCAAAGGTTTTTTTCATGCAAACATCACCGCCGAAAAGAAAATTAGCAACAGGATCTGGAAAACACAAATACACAAAAAAACGATCACTGTAGGGCGGAAAAAGCCACGGACCGCCGCAGACGAGGAAACGGGATACGTAGCATATCCGTCAGAGGAACTCACTTCGACACCGAAAACGCCGTCACGAAGGCACTGCTTTTGAGAAAAGAAGCGCTTGATCAAAATTCCTGTGCTGATGATACCCAAAATAAAAATGGCGCATTCAATCAGAAGTACGGTCAGCGTTCCCGCATCCGTTGCTCCCATTTTTGAAAAAACGGCAGTCTCGATCACAGATACGAAATTGTTGCAAACGTGGAGCAAAATACAGCTCCAGATGCTACCCGTTCGTTCGTAAACGATACCAAGGATCACCCCAGCCACGAAGGTATAGAAGATCTGCTCGGCATTCTGATGCATCAAAGCAAACAGAACGGAGCTGATGATGATCGCACGGCTTCTGCCAAAGGGTAAGCAGGCGGTGAGAATCGCTCCTCGAAACAGGATCTCCTCGCAAAAGCCCGGGACGATGCTGACGGTAACGAACTGTAACAGTATCTCATACGGCTCCATGTCCCACATGCTTTCCCACAGCACCTGGGAGGAAAACTCGGAATAATTAAAAATTTCCACCATTACCGCATTGAGCTGTGCCGCAGCAAAGCAAATGGAAATTCCCGAAAGAATGATCAAAGGCAGATACGGCGTGGTGCAAATGCCGAGGCGCATCGGGGACACGGGAAGCCTTTGTCCTTTGAGAAGTAAGCGCAAAAAAAGTGCAGGAAGGAGAAAGGCTGCCAGATACAAAACTGCATCTATAATGCCACACAAAATTGAATACGCCACATACCACGACGGAATTTGGTAAAAAAACAAAGGAAGAACAGCCGAAAGAACACCGTAAAGATTGATCAGCAACAAAAAAATCAGCAATGCGCAACCAATGGAGGTCATCACCTTTTTATAATAGATCTCGTTCGGATTCATTCTTTTTTCTCCTTTCCTGCTTGATAGATATTATTGTACCACAAAATATGAGAAAAGTAAAGAGAAAAAATGCAAAAAGCCCTTGTACAAAAAAGGCGTGGGTGAGTAACAAATGCTTTTTTGCATTTGACTCACCCACGCTTTTATCGATCGGTCAAGGAATATCCCTTGCCTCTTATGGTTCGCATCAGATTTTTATCGGTCAGAGTGGCAATCTTACGCCGCAAATAGCAAACGTAGACGTCGATCTTGTTGGCTGTCGATTCCCCTACCAGAGAAGAAATCGTCTCCCTGGAAACTGCCTTCCCCGCATTCAAAAGCAAACATTCCATGATGCTACGCTCCCGAGGGCTTAAGGAAACACTTTTCTCTCCATAGAAAAGGGCGTCCCCCACAAGCAAAAGCCTTGCAGACGGTTCGCTTCGTTCCCCTTCCCCTGTTTCGCCCCGAAGATGCGTGAGAACCTCTTGGCGTAACAGCCGAATCTCAAAGGGACGGTGCAGGATCATGGAGCAGCGACCGTCAGGATCCACCGCCGACAGAGACGCCTGCTTGGTAAATCCGATGACGTAAGCATATTTCCCAAAGGCAGGCGGAGCCACGCTATCCAAGTCTATCAAAACCACTTGAACATCTCTTGGATCCTGTGGGGAGGACGCCACACTGACCGAAAGCTGCAGCATGGAGAATTCCAGGGCAAGCATTCGTGCAAAAACGGCATCCTCCGACAGGATCAGGATCCGACGGTTCATTTGACAACGATATTGATGATCTTATTCGGGATGCTGATCTCCTTGATCACGGTTTTGCCCTCGATCATGGGAGCGATTCTATCGTTCGCCTTTGCGGCGGCGATGGCATCCTCCTTCGGGCAGTTGAGAGGCAGCTCGATGGTAGCACGAACCTTACCGTTGATCTGCACCGCAACCTCTACAACGCTGTCTACGGTCTTGGCTTCGTCCCACTCGGGCCACTGTGCCAAGGAGCACAGTCCTTCTCCGCCCAGCATCTCCCACATCTCCTCAGCGAGGTGAGGTGCAAAGGGAGAAATCAGACGAACGATGACCATCAATTCATCCTTGGTGATGCTTCCAACGTCATAGATCTCGTTGATCAGCGCCATCATGGAAGCGATTGCCGTGTTAAATTTCAATTCCTCAATATCAAGAGAGACCTTCTTGACGGTCTTATGGATCGCAGATTCCAGCTTGGGAGTTACTCCCTCACCCTTGACCAGATCATAGAGATCGGCAATGCGCTCCAAGAATCTCTTGCAGCCCTTCATGGAGCTTTCGTTCCAGGGAGCTGCGCTTCCGTAGTCGCCCATAAAGAGGACGTAGGTACGAAGAACGTCTGCGCCAAATACGTCAACCACGTCGTTAGGGTCTACTACGTTACCCTTGGACTTGGACATTTTTTCGCCGTCGGGTCCTAAGATCAAGCCCTGTGCCGTTCTCTTTGCGTAAGGCTCTGCCACGGGAACCTCACCGAGATCATACAGGAATTTATGCCAAAAGCGAGAATAGATCATGTGACGGGTCACGTGCTCCATGCCTCCGTTATACCAATCCACGGGAAGCCAATAGTTCAGCTTTTCACGGTCGGCAAACGCCTTTGTGTTATGGGGATCGATATAGCGCAAGAAGTACCAGGAGGAGCCTGCCCATTGCGGCATGGTGTCGGTCTCTCTCTTTGCAGCACCGCCGCACTTGGGGCACTTGCAATTGACGTAGGACTCGATCTTCGCCAAGGGGCTCTCGCCACCCTCACCCGGCTCAAAGTTCTGCACGTTGGGCAGGCGCAGAGGCAATTCCTCATAGGGGACGGGAACGATACCGCAGGTGGGACAGTGAATGATCGGGATCGGCTCACCCCAATATCTCTGGCGGTTGAATGCCCAATCCTTCATCTTGTACTGAACGCCCATCTCACCGATGCCCTGCTCCTCCAAATAGGTGAGCATTCTCGCAATGGAATCCTTTTTATTGGTATAGCCGTTGAGAAAATCGGAGTTGACCATTTCTCCATCTCCCGTATAAGCGCCTACGGAGATATCGCCGCCCTTGATGACCTCGATAATATCAATGCCAAACTTGGTAGCAAACTCCCAGTCACGCTCATCGTGAGCAGGCACTGCCATGATGGCGCCTGTGCCATAGCCCATCATAACGTAATCGGAAATATAGATCGGGATTTCCTTCCCAGAAACGGGATTGATCGCAGTAAGACCTTCGATGCGAACACCCGTTTTTTCCTTGACCAGCTGGGTGCGCTCGAACTCGGTCTTCTTAGCGCATTCCTCACGGTAGGCGTCAAGGGCATCAATATTGGCAATGCGGTCTCTGTTTGCCTCGATGATGGGATGCTCGGGAGCAATGACCATGAAGGTAACGCCAAAGAGTGTATCAGGACGGGTGGTATAGATGCGGAGCTTTTCATCGATCTCCCCAAGGGAGAAGTTAACGAATGCACCCGTGGATTTGCCGATCCAGTTGACCTGCTGCTGCTTGACGTTGGGCAGATAATCCACCTCATCAAGCCCCTGCAAAAGCTTGTCTGCATATTCGGTAATGCGGAGATACCAAACCGCCTTGGATTTTTGCACAATGTCGCTATGGCAGATGTCGCACTTTCCGCCTTGGGAATCCTCGTTGGAAAGGACCACCTTACAACTGGGGCAATAGTTGACCAACGCCGTATCACGGAATACCAAGCCCTTTTCGAACATCTTCAAAAAGATCCACTGGGTCCAACGATAGTAGTCCTCCTCGGTGGTATCCACAACACGGGACCAATCAAAGGAAAAGCCAACACGCTTCAATTGAGATGTAAACTTTTCAATGTTGCGGTCTGTTACCGTGCGGGGGTGCGTCCCCGTTTTGATGGCATAGTTCTCGGTGGGAAGCCCGTATGCATCAAAGCCAATGGGAAACAATACGTTATACCCCTGCATTCTTCTCTTACGGGAGACGACCTCAAGTCCGGAATACGCCTTGATGTGACCTACGTGCATTCCTGCTCCGCTGGGATACGGGAACTCAACCAGCGTATAGTACTTTGGCTTGTCGCTGTGATCCTGTGCCTCGAAAGCATGAGCTTCCTCCCACTTTTTTTGCCATTTTGCTTCGATCTCTCTAAAATCGTATCTCATTTTTCTTCCTCCTCGGCTTCGTCAATGCCGACAAAATGTATTTCCTCTGCGTCTCCGTAGAGCTTTTCCAACTGATAAAAATCTCTCAACTCACGGTTGAAGATGTGAACGATGACAGAGCTGTAATCCAAAACGATCCATCCGTCGCTGTCACGTCCCTCATAGTGCACGGGATCAACACCTCTGAGTCCCAGCTTGTACTCCAACTCCCCGCCCAGGGATTTGACCTGTGTGGAGGAATTTCCCGTGCAGATCACGAAATAATCGGTGATGACGGTTTGATCGTTGACACGCAGCACCTTCAGCTTATGGGCTTTCTTGGCATCCAAGACGTTAAAGATCGCCTGCGCCAATTCCTCGGGAGAGGCGTTCTTCAAGCTCGGAAGCTGTTCTTGCATTGTTTCTTCCATTCTATGTGTGTTCCTTTCTTTGGATTGTTCTTCACTATTGGAGCAAAAGTGGAAGCTCCTGCTCCTTTGCAATATAGATTTTATGAAAATCGGGGTTACTTTCACGGTCAAAAGCTCCGTTTTTATCAAACACTCCCTCGCCCTTTTCTGTTGAGGGTAAGAGCAGCTCTCTGACCTGTCGGGAAGCCCCCTCTTCATTCACTGCATAATACCATGCGCCGCTTTTCCCCTGCACTGCCTGTCCCGAAAGGGTCTGCACCTCAAGCTCCTCTATGGAGCATTCACGGAGCACCCCGACCACCCGAACGGCATCGGTGATTCCCACGTCGGTCTGCAATCCCGTCAGCGCCAGGCAGGTGATGCGGAAAAGAGAGACGATGGAAAGAGACTTACACTGCTTTGCGAATGCCTTCAAAAACAGCTTTTGCGCATCCAATCTTCCAAGATCGGCATTGACGTAGCCCGAGCGATAGCGCACGAAATGCTCCGCCTCCTTGCCGTTAAGATGGGCATACCCACGGGAAAGATCGATTTCAAGATCCTGCGCAGGGTCACTGTATTGCATGTCCTGAGGGATTTCAACGTCCACACCGCCAATGGCATCAACCAGGTCATCAAAGAAATCCAGCTTCAAGACCACAAAAAAGTCAATGGGAACTCCCATGGCATCGGACAAAAAGCGCTTGAATTCCTTTTGCCCAAGCCTTGTCATAGCGCCGTTGAGCTTTTTGTAATCCTTGTCGGTGAATTCGGCATAGGTATCCCTTGGGATCTGCAAAATGGTTGCTTTTTTGGTGCTTTCATTCACGGTGACCAGCATGATGCTGTCGGTCCGCTTGGTGGATTGATCGCATCCCAAAAGCAAAAAGCGTGTGATACGGTCTTCTCGGGCACCCTCCCCTGCCACAGGCTCCTGCTCCGCCCGTTCTACGGGTAAGGAAAACACCGAAACGGGAGTCAGAAAGCAGATCAAAATCACCGCTATCAACGCAAATAAACGCCTCATTCCTACACCTCACACAATAGATATGTAGGATCGGCAAAGCGTCAATCAGCCGTTTGCGATCTCTGACAGGATCGAGTTGCGGGCGTTGACTGTATCCGCCGCCACGATCCTTCCCTCCTCCAACAGATCCTTGATCGTCATATCGAAGGAAAGGAGAAGCGTTTTATTGAGGTGAAGTAATTTTTCTCCACTGTCCATTTTTTCGGGCTCGGCGGCAAAAAAGAAGTTGCGAAGCGTGACACAGCTTTCAAAGGTGCGGGAATCATCAATGTAATCCGCAAGATATAAAAGCTTTTCGGTCAAGGTCATGTCAGCCCTGCCCGTGGTGTGATACCGCTCGGCGTCAATAACCGTTGGATCTGCAAATTCTTCGAATTCGTTGGGAATCAATGCCGCCGCAGTCCGTGCGTGAAAGGTCTTGGGGGAAAGCAAATCTATGGGAGTCACGCCAAGTCCGTATCGTCGGCACAGCAAAAGCTGCTCGTCTGTTTTGAGCTCCTTTGTGATATCATGCAAAAGCGCCGCACTGCGCATCACAAGCTCCTTCTCGGGACAATAGAGTCCGCACAGGCGACAGATCATTTGTTCCACCGCCGCCGTGTGATAAAATCGCTTGGGGGACATCCGCTGCGACACACGGGCACGAAGCCCGTCCAGCATTGCCTCGTTCATCTCTTTCATTATGCTACGTCTCCGTTTTCTTCAAACGTATAAATGATTGTCACGAATGTATTTTTCCACCAAGGGAGGAATCATTCCCGATACGTCGTCATTCTTCCTTAAAGTTGCCCTAACACATTCCGACGAGATCTCCAAGGGATCTGTGACGATGCGTCGAACGACCTTGCCGTACTTTTGCTGATACTCCCCTATTTTTTGAATGATCCGTCCGTCCAAGGAAGGATCCTTTTCCCGTCTGATATACACGGGATAAGACAAGCGGAAGATCTCCTCGGGAGAACGCCATTGATCCAAGGTCAGCATCATGTCGGTGCCACAGAGCAAAAAGAGTCTGCGATCCTCGCCCGAAAGCTCTTTGAGCGTATCCACCGTATAGCTTCTGCCGCCACGGCGGATCTCCATATCACTGACGTAGATCCCCTCGATCCCTCCAAATGCCAAGCGGCACATTTCCAGACGGTGAGAGGCATCCACCGAGATCTCCATTTCCTTGTGCGGAGGCAGTGCCGTTGGGATCACGTACAAAAAATCCAACCACATCTGCTCCATAAAGGCACGGGCAGCCTGCACGTGTCCGTTGTGGGGCGGCGAAAAGGTGCCGCCGTAAATACCGATGCGTGTCATGCCCGAGGAAGCTCGATGGTGGGCTTTTTCTCGGAGGCTCGGTAAAGAACGATCTTGCGTCCCACTGCCGATACTGCCTCGGCGCCAAGCTCCTCTGCCAGCGCATTGACCAGCTGCTTTGGATCCTCGCCACTGTTTTCCAATACGTGGAGCTTGATCAGCTCTCTTGCTTCCAGGGCGTCGGAAAAGGTTTTGAGCATATTCTCATTGATCCCGCCCTTGCCGATCTGCATAATGGCAGGCATGGACATTGCCATACTGCGCAGGTATGCTCTCTGCTTTGATGTTATCATATTGTTCCTTTCATTGCTTTACGTTCCAGCCGTTTTCCCGAAGGATCTCCAAAAGATCCTCTCCTGCGCCTGAAAAGATGCGAATAAACTGTGTATTATTTAAAAAAACGTCAATGGTGAAATTTTTGCCAAGAGAGATGGATTTGACCTTATCCCTCGTCAATTCCAGCGTTTGGTCGGCGCACTCACGGGAGAGGAAGAAAATGCTTTTTTCGGTCAGGATAAAAAACCCGCCAACGGTTCCCTTCTTCACCGTAAATCGCACGGGCTCGTCAAACAAAAACGGTTGCGGAAGCTGACGCTTGAGCTTGGTATAGGGCAAAAATTTAAAATAAAAGATAAACGGTAAAACGATCGACGTCAACAACGCAACGATCGCTCCCAAAAGGATTCCGTACCGCCAATCGGCAAAGATCCACGCTCCGATACCTGCAAAGATCCCCGTGCGAATGGCAAAGGAACGGATCCCTCGGGAAACAAAAAACTCGGATAATTTCATGTTATTCTATCAATTCTTTCAGCTTTTTTGCAAAAGCACGAATGGCAATCCCACGGTGGGAGACCGAATGCTTTTGCTCGGGTGTGATCTCGGCAAAGGTTTTTCCAAATTGCTCAAAGTAAAACAGAGGGTCATATCCAAAGCCGCCGTTGCCGTGATATTCCTTTAATATTCTGCCCCCGGATTCCCCACGAACGGTAAATTCTGTGCCCTCGGGAAAAACGCAGGCAATGGCACACACGTATGCGCCCGTTCGTTCCTCATCGGGAACGTTTCGTAAGTTGAAGAGCAGGCATTGATTGTTGCCCTCGTCATCGTGATCCCCCGCAAAATTGCATTTTGCGGCATAGCGTGCCGAATATACCCCCGGGTCTCCCCCAAGAGCATCCACACTCAATCCAGAATCATCGGCAACACCGATATAACCGGTAGAAGCGGCAACACGTGCCTTGATCAAGGCGTTTTCCTCAAAGGTGGTTCCATTCTCCTCGATCTCCCCCGTGATGCCCACGTCGTCAAGGGACAGCACCTCCACCAAGGGTAATTCCTCAGAGAGAAGCGTGCGCAATTCCTCGATCTTTTTCTTGTTTCGGGAAGCCAAAACGATCTTCATCCTTTTCTCCTTTATCTGAACAGAGCGTTGACGAATTCGGTTTGGTCAAATTCCTGCATATCGTCCAGCTTTTCTCCCACGCCGATGAACTTGACGGGGATGTTGAGCTCCTTGCGGATGGAAATGACGATACCGCCCTTTGCCGTGCCGTCCATTTTGTTGAGGATCAAGCCCGTCAGCTGCGCCGCATTCTTGAATTCCTTTGCCTGCATAATAGCATTCTGCCCCGTGGTAGCGTCCAGTACCAAAAGATTTTCACGGCTGACACCGGGAAGCTCACGGTCAATAACACGGTTGATCTTTGCCAATTCGTTCATCAAATTGGTCTTGTTGTGCAGGCGTCCTGCAGTATCAATAATCAGAACGTCGGCCTTTTTATTCTTTGCGGCGTGGCAAGCGTCAAACACCACGGCGGCAGGGTCACTGCCCTCGTTTTGTCTGACCAGCTCTACCTTTGCTCTCTCGCACCAAACGGCAAGCTGATCGATGGCTGCTGCACGGAAGGTATCCGCTGCCGCAACAATGACCTTTTTGCCTTGCTTGCGGAGCTGATTGGAGATCTTACCGATGGAGGTGGTCTTTCCTACACCGTTGACACCGATCACGAGAATGACACTGGGAGAGGTTGTAAGATTCAACTCCTCGCCCGCACCGATCATTCCTTCCAGAATGCCTCGCAGAGCGTCGGTGACCTGCTCCTTCTCCTTGAGTCTGCCATCCTTGATCTGCTCACGAAGCTCCTCGATGATCTCCTCTGCTGCGTTGACACCAACGTCGGCACAGATCAGGATCTCCTCCAATTCCTCCAAAAGGTCCTCGTCCACCTTGACAAAATTTTTTAAAAGATCGTCAATTTGTCCGAACAAAGCGTTTTTGGTCTTTTTCAGTCCTTCCTTGACTCGTCCCCAAAAGGATTTTTTCTCCTTTTGACGGGTCTCCTCGGGCATAGGCTCCTCTTGGGCTTTGGCTTCAGCTTCGGCTTTGGCTTCAGCTTCTGCTTGGGCTTTCGCCACGGCTTCTGCCTTGGCTTTTGCTTCAGCTT
>JAFTMU010000078.1 GCA_017452215.1 Clostridia bacterium | reverse complement strand
GCTTTCCGCAGCCAAGCTCGCCCCTTTTCTCGGCGTCGATGTGCGCCTGCAAATAGGTGCCGCCGCCCGAGACCAGCACGGCGATCCGTGTAAATCCCCTATTCATCAGCAGAACACCACTCCGTCGTCGCCCTTGACGATCTCGCCGATCACGTAAGCGTCCTCGCCCATATCGGTCAAAATCTTCAATGCGGCATCCACCTCGTCGGCAGGAACCACGATGCTCATACCGACACCCATGTTGTAGGTGTTGTACATATCTCTCTCGGGAATATTACCGGTCTTTGCGATCAGATCAAAAATGGGAAGCACCTTGACTGCCGACTTGGTAATGCGTGCGCTGAGCCCCTTGGGAATGGATCTGGGAATATTCTCGTAGAATCCGCCGCCCGTGATGTGGCTGATGCCCTTGACGTCCACCTTTTCCAAAAGCGCCAATACGCTCTTGACGTAGATCTTGGTGGGGGTCAGCAGCGTCTCGGCGATGGTCTTGCCGCCAAGAGCGTCACAGGGCTTGTACAATTCGGGATTGTTATTGTCAATATCAAATACCTTGCGCACCAAAGAGAAGCCGTTGGAGTGCACGCCGCTGGATGCCAGAGCGATCACCACGTCTCCCTCCTTCATTTTGGTGTTGTCAAGGATCTTTTTCTTGTCCACCACGCCTACGGCAAAGCCGGCAAGGTCATAGTCCTCTGCGGGCATAAGACCGGGATGCTCGGCAGTCTCGCCACCGATCAGCGCCGCTCCGGACTGCACACAGCCCTCGGCAACACCGCTGACGATAGCGGCGATCTTTTCGGGATAGTTCTTTCCGCAAGCAATGTAATCAAGGAAGAACAGAGGCTTTGCACCGCAGCAAATGATATCGTTGACGCACATTGCCACCGCATCGATACCGATGGTATCGTGCTTGTCGGTAAGGATCGCCATCTTCACCTTGGTTCCGCAGCCGTCGGTTCCCGAAACGAGAACGGGCTCTTCAATGCCTGCAAGGTTGAGTCCAAAGCAGCCGCCAAAGCCGCCAACGTCATCAAGGCAACCCTCATTCTTTGTGCGGGCAATGTGCTGCTTCATCAGCTCCACCGCCTTGTAGCCGGCGGTAATATCTACGCCTGCGGCAGCGTAGCTCTCAGATCTGGAATTTTTCATTTGTCTATCTTCCTTTCAAGTGTTATTCTTTTCCGTTCCAGCAATAGGTGCAAAGCTTGCACTTATCGATTCCAATGGCTTCGATGATTCCCTCCAGGGATTGGAACTCCAAGGAGTCAAAATGGAATTTTTCGCAGATGATACGGCGCAGATTCTTTCCTCTCTCGGTGGAGGAATCGCTGTACTCGTCCAAATGCTTAAAGCCCTCCTCGCCCTCCAGCTCCATGATCATACGGCGGGCAAGAAGATCCATTTCGCTCGTCGATCTGGAAAAATTCAAATATTTACAGCTGTACATAATGGGCGGGCAGGCGGAACGCATATGAATCGCCTTGGCGCCGTTCTGGTAGAGAAAATCCACCGTTTCCTTAAGCTGCGTGCCTCTGACGATGGAATCGTCCACGAACAAAAGGTTCTTCCCCTCGATCAGCTCGTGCACGGGGATCTGCTTCATCTTTGCCACCTTTTGGCGGTCCGCCTGGCTCACGGGCATAAAGCTACGGGACCAGGTGGGCGTATACTTGATATACGGACGGGCAAAGGGAATGCGGCTCTCGTTCGCATACCCGATGGCGTGAGGCGTACCCGAATCCGGCACACCGCAGGCATAATCCACGTCCTCGTTGTTTCCTTCTTCTCTGTCGTGC
Source organism: Clostridia bacterium (assembly GCA_017452215.1). Lineage (GTDB taxonomy): Bacteria > Bacillota > Clostridia > Oscillospirales > CAG-272 > UMGS1865. Next base: position 76 of record JAFTMU010000078.1, on the reverse strand, counting down.
CTTGCCATGATCTCACCGTTGCGACAGCGCATGACCTCCACGTTTACCCCCTCGTAGGTGGAATTGGGATAGCCGT
>JAFTMU010000077.1 GCA_017452215.1 Clostridia bacterium | reverse complement strand
GCCGCAGTGACCCTGTTCGGCACCGAGCTGATCCGCTCCTATCTTCCCGTGCTTTTGTTGGCGTCTTTGGTTTACGGCTCTGCGGTGGGCGTGATCTTAAATCTTTCCATGCCCAAATTCCAAAGAGTGATACAAAGGGCGGGGATCGGAGGAAAAGCAAGATGAAAAGAAAGCTTCTTTGCCTTTTTCTGTGCGTCGCTTTTCTGTGCGCCCCCCTGTCCTCCTGCGCCCCCAAGACCGAGTGCACCGAGACCTTCTTTTTCATGGACACGTTGATCACCGTAACCCTTTATACCGATCCCACAAGCGCCGCACCCATCTTCGACAACTCCCGAAGCATTCTTAGAGAGCTGGATGCTCTCTGGTCACGAACCGAGGAGGGGAGCGATATATGGCGCATCAACGAGGTGAACGAGGGGAGTGTAACGGTTGATTTGCGCACCGTCGACCTGATCGCCAAGGCGCAAGAGATCACTGCCTTGACGAACGGCGTGTTTGATATCACCGTCGCCCCCTTGGTGGAGCTTTGGCAAAACGCAGAGGCAAAGGGTTGCCTTCCCGACGCCTCAGAGCTCTCCACCGCACTTTCCTTGATGGGCGGGGAGCAGATCACCTTAAAGGGATCCTCGGTTTCCAAGCAAAGTGGAGAGGTGGCGATCGATCTTGGCGGTATTGGAAAGGGAGCGGCGATCTCTTGCCTGCTTTCCTACCTGCAAGACTGCGATCTTCCCGGCGGATTGGTGTCCTTTGGTAGTAACGTGGCAGTGTTCGGCTCAAAGTCGGACGGTACGGACTTCCAAATTGCCCTGCGGAACCCGGTGGGAGACTCCCCTTATGCAGGAAAACTGCCGATGAGAGAGGGAGAGATCCTTTCGGTTTCCGGGGACTACGAGCGCTATTATACCATCGACGGAGAGCGCTACCATCATATTTTCGACCCCAAAACGGGATATCCTGCAAGGAGCGGGTTGTGCTCCGTTGCCGTTCTTTGTGCCGACGGCGCATTGGCAGACGCACTCTCCACGGCGCTCTTCGTCATGGGCGAGGAGACCGCAAGGGCATTTTATGACTCCGGTGTATACGATTTTGAAGCCGTTTTCATTTCCTCCGATGGTCATGTCAGCGTGACCGAGGGGCTTGAAGAACGCTTCATTCCATAGTCATGATCACCAGCCGTGCTGGTGGCTTGCACAAGCCCCCTTGGGGCATTTCACACGCTGTGCCTATAGGCTCATCGAATGATCCTCCACTTGCGGAAGTTGCCCCACTGCCACAGATGTGGCAACTATCCTTTAGCCTCCCTTGTGTAAAGGAGGTGGCACGGCTTGCCGTTACGGAGGGATTGTTTTTCCTGATTTTCCACGAGTACAACCCCTCAGTCAGCTTCGCTGACAGCTCCCCTTACACAGGGGAGCCTTCCGCTGCGGCGGAAACTGTGCAAAGCTAAAGCTTTTTGGAACCACCAGCACTGCTGGTGGTTTTCGTTATACAAAAAAGAAACCGTTCAGCACAATTTACGCTGAACGGTTTACTTATATCATTTCCTTATAGATCTCGTTTTTTGCCACGCCTCTGTCACGTGCTGCCTGCTTGATGGCATCCATTTTCCCCATGCCTGCGTCCATATAATGCTTTACGTGCGTGGGAATATCCATCGACTGCCAAAATGCCTCGGCAATACCGCCGTCACGGCAGCCCTCCACCACCAGAACGTACTCCCCTCGGGGGGCTTGCTCCGTGTAGT
>JAFTMU010000076.1 GCA_017452215.1 Clostridia bacterium | reverse complement strand
GGCGATCTGTTCAAAAAAGCGGAACACGCTCTCGGGGCGCCGCCCCTGTATTACGTATTGCACGGTCAAGTAACACTCCTTTCGGTGGTTGTCAGAGAATATACAAGGCGGTGAAATACACTGCCTTTACATCGCTTATGGATCTCATTGCAAAAAACAACAGTTTGATGGATAGCAAAAATTTTTCAGCCGCTTTTTCTTTTGACGTTGTAGGCGCAAAAGAAAAAGCTACCAAAAAGAAAAGCGCCGAAAATGGATTTCGCTCTCTGCGGAGAGCGAGGGGGGCTCTGCCCCACCGCCCCGCAAGCTTTTGAAAAAGCTTGACCAAAACTTTTTCACGGGTGCTGAATCCGTGCACTTTTTTGAAAAGCGAAAAAATCCTTCTTCAAGTCGGCAGTGCTGACACTCTTATCGGTAAGGAAAGGCGGTGGGTCGCACCGCCTTGTTTTTCGTCGATTCGTCCTTTACACTCGGCTGCGCTTGTCTCGGGAAAGATTGATCGCTCCCTCGTGCAAAAGCTCCAGATTGTCAAGGGATTTTCCCGTACCGATGGCAACGCAGGAAACGGCATCCTTCGCCACTCGGGTCTCAATGCCCGTGACCTGTGTGATCAGCTTGTCAAAGCCGTAAAGCAGACTTCCGCCTCCCGTCATCACAATGCCGTTATGTAAAATGTCTCCAAGCAGCTCGGGGGGCGTGTTTTCAATGACCCAGGAGACTGCGTCAAGGATCGCCGTCACCGGCTCCGCCAACGCCTCGATCATCTCCTTGGAGCTGATGGATACCACCTTGGGAAGCCCCTGGCGAATGCATCTGCCCTTGACCTCCACGTACTGCGCCTCGGGGTGGTCGTACACCGCTCCGATCTTCTTTTTCACCGCCTCGGCAGTTCTCTCGCCGATCAGTATATTATATTTGCGACGGATGTAACGAATGATCGCCTCGTCAAATTTATCGCCTGCGATCTTGGTGGAGCGAGAGACCACCACGCCGCCAAGAGACAGCACCGCCACGTCGGTGGTTCCGCCTCCGATATCCACCACCATGTTTCCAATGGGGGCGTAGATGTTCAGTCCTGCACCGATGGCTGCAGCAACAGGCTCCTCGATCAGATAGGTCTTTTGCGCTCCCGCCTCCCGTGCAGCGTCAAGCACTGCCTTTTCCTCCACCTCGGTGATCCCCGAGGGGATGCAGATCATGACACGTGGCTGGAAAAAGAGATTTCCGCAAGCACGGCGAATGAAATATTGGATCATTTTGAGGGTGACCTCATATTGGCTGATAACCCCGTCACGCAGAGGTCTGACCGCTACGATGTTTCCGGGGGTACGCCCCAGCATCTGCTGGGCTTCAATGCCTACCTTGAGGATGCGGTCGGTATTGGTATCGATGGCAACCACCGAGGGCTCCTGCAAAACGATGCCCTTTCCATGCACGTAGACCAGCACCGTAGCGGTGCCAAGGTCAATGCCGATATTACGGCTGAGGTTCACACCCTTGAAAAGAGAGACGAAGCGTCCAAAAAGACTCTTT
>JAFTMU010000075.1 GCA_017452215.1 Clostridia bacterium | reverse complement strand
GAAAGACGATAACGATGGAGAAAAGGAAAAGCAAAAGGTAGATAATCGTTCTTCCCTTGGGCAATCGAAAGGGGCATGCCTCGGTGATAGAGAGGGGCTCCTTGGGTAAGAACAGGCAACAAAGCGTGATCAAGGCAATGGCAGCCAAAAACGGGATCAGCATGATCTGCATAAATTCTCCCGTGGGGATGTTGAATTTACTGTACAGATACAGGTTTTGCGGATTCCCGAACGGAGTCAGCATTCCGCCAAGATTTGCGGCAATGTTTTGCATAATAAAGATGTAAGCCATATGCTTTTCCTTGCCGGTGGAGGATAAAACGAAATATCCGAGAGGCAAAAAGGTCAAAAGCGCCATGTCGTTGCTGATGAGCATCGACCCGATAAAGATGATGTAGACCAAGGCGAGCGCTGCCATACGCAGATTTCCCGTACAGTCCACGATCTTTCTTGCTAAAACCGTGAAAAATTTGATATTCTTCAAGGCGCAGATCACCGCCAGTGTGGAAAACAGACAGGTCAGCGTTTTCCAATCAAAATAGGAGGCATAGCTTGCATCCGGCGGAACGACCAAAGAGGTTCCTATGGCAAGAAGAACGGCAACGCAGATAACCACGTTTTGCCTGACAAAGGATAAAATTTTATGAAGGAGGTGATGAAAATCAACGCCTTTATGAAACTGCTTTTGATAGGTCATAATAACGGGCGCTCCCTTTCTGTCCGTGACTTATTTGTACGCAACGCCCGTTATTATACTCCCAAAACCAATTTCTGTCAAGAGGTTTTTTGCAGTTTTTTTGCCTTTTTGACGATCTCCTCCCGTACCAAGGGGACGGTACCTCCAAGGGGGAGGGAATAGATATACATTTCATCGGGAAATCTTCCAAGCAATTGGTTCACTGCAACGGCATAGGAGGCCAACTGATCTGAATGTGCAGTCTGCATCCTGTCGGCAAGAAGCATAGGATCCTGCCTCTCTGCATGGGAGATGCGGTCGGTCTTATAATCGATCAGGAGCATTTTTCCGTCGGGCATGATCAACAATAGATCAATAGAGCCCTGCACGAAAATGCTGTGCCCACGGAACGTATCCTTGCGTTCTTCCTTTGCGGTCAGATGCTCCATAGGAAGAAAGATGCCGAATGTTTGCTCCCTGTGAACCGTTTTTGCCTTTTGGATCAGGGCAAAAAGGTCGCTCTTTTGAAACAGACGCAATTGTTCCTTGGAAATGATGCTTGCAGATTGCTCCAAGAGAAATCCTTTTTCTACCAATCGGGTACATTCCTCCTCGATGCTGCTCTGTTTCAAGAGGTCAAAATCACAAAACTCCAAAAAAGCATGGGTTGCCGTTCCAACGTCTGTTGCCGAAGGAAGGTCATTTTCCTGTAACAGTCGCTCGAACGCAGGGGGAGCAGCTTGCATCAGCTCTACCGCCTTTTCGTTGCCCCCGTCGGAGTCATCCTCGTCCAAAAGGTCGTCTAAAAGATCCGAGCGTAGCTTGGAAGCGGCCACCTTGGTGGGAAGTCCCTGCAAAAATGCAAGCTCGTATGCTTTTTCTTGATGGGATTTGCAAATTTTGGCGTAATGCATCGACATTTCACTGATGGAAACGCTTCCGCCGTCGTCCTCGGGCACCTCTGCCAGAGAAATCCCCGCCTCCACAGATCCGTAAGGGAAATGGTGGGAGACACAGGGGAAGTCCGTGGTGTTTGCTTCCTTTTCCTGCATTGCCGCAAGGATCCATTGCAGGAAGCAGGATGCTCCGAGAATGGAGGAGCGGTGTGCTCGGCGGATCAGAGAAGCCCCCGAAACGGCAGAATCGTATTTTCCGCTCAGGGTTCCCGTAACGAACAGGCGTTCTCTTGCCCGTGTAAGGGCTACGTAAAGCGTGCGGATGCTTTCCTCCGCTTGCTCACCGTCAATGTGCTGACGGAGCGCTAAACGCAGCGCCGTATCGTCGGTGTTTCCGGTAATTCGGTTGTAAAGTTTGGTAGCACAGCCCACCGAGCGATGATAGAGCAATGTCTTTTTTCCGTCATCCTTATTGAAGGGAGATCCCAGAGAGCACAAAAATACCACAGGAAATTCCAAGCCCTTGGAGTGGTGCATGGTCATCACCGTAACAGATTTTTCCGCTTTGCAGAATCCGTCTGCCGATACCTTTCCGCTTTCCAAAAGCTTGGAAAAATGGGAAAGAAATCCGTACAGACCGCAGAACGAGGAGCGTTGATAGATCCGTGCCTGTTCGTAAAGAAGCAATAGGGCAGGCGTGTTGGCATGGGAGAGCAAGCGCTCCTCCCGGTATAACTGTCTCAAAAAACGGTCGGCAGGCAAAACGGAAGAAATCCTTTGCTTTTCCAGGATCCATTCCGAAATTTCCCGTGTCTTATGCGCCAAGGGCGTGCCTTTATTTTCTGCCGCATATCCTTGCACAGCGTCAAAGAGGGCGCTTGTGGCACCTCCGCTTTCCCGAACGGTGTCAAGCTCCTCCAAGGAAAAGCCGCCAAGAGAGGAGAGCAAAAATTCGGAGAGGGAAAGATCCCGATAAGGATTATCAACGGTACGAAGCAGATTCAACGTATCCAAAAGAAGTGGATCGTGCAAAATATCCGTGCTCACCGAGGCGGCTACGGGGATGTTCAGCTTTTTCAGCTCCTTGACGTAAGCGTCCCCTTGGGAGCGATTGCGCACAAGGATCGCAATGTCCGAGGGGGTGATTGCCTCTCCGGAATCCAACGTACCGCCTCGGAGCAGCTCCGAGATCTTCGCAGCCACCCAAACGGCTTCCTCACGGGTTTTTTCGCCGTTTTCCCCTGTCACCCCACGGGGAGTAGCACCGAATACGGCAAGCTCAACGGGAGAGGGAACGATCCCCTCAACGGGCTTTTTTGAATAGACCAGATCGTCCTGCGGACGGTAGCCAACGCTTTCCTCACAAGCGGAGAACAAGAAGGAGCAGATCTGGTTTGCAAATCGGATCACAGGCTCGTTGCAGCGAAAGTTATCCGACATAAATACACAGTTTCCCTCGGCATTTTCCGCCTCGGGCTGAGTATAAAGGGGGAGAGAGCGGCGGTAGGCGGCGAATATGGCAGGCTCGCTGCCACGAAAGCCGTAGATGCTTTGCTTGATATCACCCACCATAAAACGGCGATTCTCACCCACAAGCGCAAAGATGCGATCCTGTAAAAGATCCACGTCCTGATACTCGTCAATGTAAACGGCATCGTATTGAGAGGAGAGGGAACGTGCAAATTGCGAGGCATTTCCGTCCCGATCGGTAAGCAAGCGGTAAAGGAGCGCACGAATGTCGTTGTGCTCGAGGATCCCTCTTTGCTTTTTCTCGTCCATCAATCTGGATTGATACTCCGAAAAGAAATCATACAGAACGGAGCACATATCTGCGGTGCGAAGCATTTGCTCCCGTACGGCTTCCTTGGAAAAATTGACCATTGGTTGCAATTTTTTTGTTACCGTTTCCTTGAATTTGTCTCTCCACTCCTGATAGGCAAGCACCTCACGGGTCTTATTTTTGACCGTGGGGAATCTTCCGCTAACAAAGGAAAGGATCACCTTGCGCACACGCTCGTAATTTTTGCTTTCAATGCCCTCCAAGACAGCGGAGCAAAACTGCTGATCCATTTGCACAAGACCGAGGCAAGAACCACGCATATCTTGGGCGGCGTCGAGATGGTTTTCCGTTTCCTTCAAAAAGAGCAAAAAGCCCTCAAAGGTTTCTTGCAGATATTTTGAAAGAGATCTTCCAAAGGAGCAATCGAAATACTCCTTTTCGGCGCTGTCGTACAGATCCTCGGCACAAGTCTTTAGCGCTTCAATGCCCCGAGGGTCGGATTCAAATTCCTTTGCAAAATCCAAAAGGAGAAAATTGAGCTTTCCGTCACTGCGGTTAGAGACCAGATGATCCATTACCTCGGCAAAGCGATTGCCCTCCAAGCGCAGAAATGGGGAATTGGAGATTTGCTCTCCCTTTGGAGTGTATTTTTGATAGTATTCCTCGATCAGCCCGTCCAGCACCTCCATGCAGATGGGCAGGGTCTCGCTCTCATCTGCAATGCGAAAGGTGGAGGGAAGCGAGAGCTGATCGAAATTTGCTCTGACTGCCTTTTGGAAAAAAGAGTCGATGGTGGAGATCTGTGCACTTCCAAGCAGGAAGAGCTGACGGGAAAGATGCTCGTTTTCGGGATTTTCCGCCAAGGCTTGGGTCAAGGCGTCGGCAATACGGGCTTTCAGCTCCTTTGCGGCGGCACGGGTAAAGGTTACTACCAAAACACGGGAAAGATCGCAAGGATTTTCAGTGTCGGTCAGCGTGCGGATGATCCGTTCAGTCAAAACGCTGGTTTTACCGGAGCCGGCGGCTGCGGAGACCAAAAGGGTCTTGCCACGAATATTCATTGCCGCCTCTTGTGAGGACGTCCACGTTCTTTTCATCCTTTGGTCTCCTTTCATTTATGATATGCTTTGTTGCAGTGGGAGCGCACGGGGCAAAAGGCACAAGCCTCCTCCGAGGGGGTCTTGTCTGCTTCTCCTGCCAAGATCCGTTCCGCAACGGCAGATACTGCCGTTTTCATGTCGGCTTCCAGTGCTTGGATTCCATCAAGGCTTTGTCCCAACAGCTTTTTCGTATAGAATTGGTCGCTCTCCCCGTTCATGGCAGACTTGATCTGCTCCTCATCGAGATAAAAGCCGCTACGCTTGATTTCGGTCTGTCCCTTTTCGGTAGAGGCGAAAAGATATTCCGCTCCTGCGGGCAAGGCATCCTTTTGTGCGTTGAGCACGGCAAAAAGATAGAGCACCAGCTGAATATCCATTCCCGTGCGTACCTCGTCCAGGGAAAAGGTGTGCTTGCCGGATTTGTAATCCACCACACGCAAATATACCTGATCTCCGTTGCGCCAAAGATCCACACGGTCGATCTTTCCCGAAAGGATCACGGTGGCGCCGTTGGCAAGCCCGATCTTGACAGGCGGGAGGCTGTTTTCGCCGGGGGTCCCGATCCCTTGCTCGAATCGGTAAGGGACAAATTGGCTGGTTCGGATCTCCATCAGGATTTCCTTGAGCATTAAAATCGAAAGCTTGCGCAGACGTGCGTAGAGATGGAGCAGTCGGCTGTCCTCTAAGTCAAAGGAAAAGGGGGAGACCTGGGCAAGATAACGTTCGATAATGTTGTCTGCGATTTTTTCGGTGTCCTCAACCGACGGTAAATGCAAAGCGCCGTTCTCATCAATGGAGGACTTCAAAAAGTGTTCGAATACGTAGTGCATAAATACACCGTCGTCGGCATAGGAGGGCGTGGAATCCTTCGTTTCACGCAGGCGCAGCCGATAGGTGCTGTAATATCGGTAAGGACACAGGACAAATGCCTGGATCCTGGATTGCGAGAGCCGCAGGGAGGTGTGAGGAGACATGGGCAATGCCTTTAATTTTTCGGCTTCCGATTCCTCGGGATCGGCCTCTGCACGGCGGATCTCATCCAAGTGAAATTCCTCAGGTGTACGATCCAGCAAAAATGCGACTCGGGAGAATGCCAAGGAGGGGGTGCGGGTGGAGCCGTCGATCTCCTGCGCCACGGTAAACAGCGAAAGCTTTTCCCGAGGCTTTGCAATGGCACGGTAAACGTATAACAATTCCTCCGAGGAACGCAGGGCAGAGCGTGAGGAAATGCTGACGCCCAAGGTCTCCAAGGTGTCCTTGTCCGCCTCGGTCAGAACGCCGTCGTCACTGATGGCACGGGGAAATTCTCCCTCGCAAAGCCCCAGCAGAAGGGAGGCACGAACGTTTTCCACCCGTAGCGTGGAGGCAGAGCCGATCACCACACAGTCGTGGGTGTTGGGGATCGATCCCATATCGAAGCTCGCAAACATCAAGCCCAAAGCAGAGAGAAATTCCTCTGTTGTCACTTCCTCCTCGGGCATCAATCCGGAGAGCGTGGTCAGAATTTCTACGGACATAGCATACAGGCGCAGTGTTTCGCTCGCATCCCGACGCCGTCCAAGCGCTAACTCCTTGCTCGCTCTTTCCGATAGCAAGTGCGCAATATTCAGTCGGCAAAGGTAATTATACAACGCCTTGCAACGGTCGATCATCCGCTTTGAGGCTTTTAGTTCTGCCGAAAGGGAGAGGAGAGGGGTGACAAGCTGTTGTCTTACACGGTTTGCCGCCGCCAGGATCTCCTCGGCACGGGGGGAGCGATCCGTGGTAAGACCGTCGGGGTTCATGCTCCACACCTCGTCAAAAAAGCGTTTGCCGCCAATGTGCCAGGTCTGGCAATATTCCTCAAACAGAGCAGCATCCTTCAAATCAATGCCGCAAAGTCCTGTTTTGAGTAGTGTGATCATGTCCGCTTGCCGATAATTGTGACTCACGGCTCGCAGCGCCGAGAGGATCAACCTTGAGAGCGGCTTGCTGGAAAAGTCGGTGCGCTCCGAGAGGAAAAAGGGAATATTGTAGCGTTCAAACGCAGCATCCAAAATACCTCGATAGCTTTCGGTATCACGAACCACTACGGCGATATCACCGTAATGCATACCGTCCTGTACCAGCTCGCAAATGTGCATAGCGGCAGCCTCTGCCTCCTCGTAGACGTTGGAAGCGGAAAACAGTCGAACGGCATCTCCTTCACATGGAGCAAGTGCGCAACGCTGACTTTTTTTTATTGAAAAATTCCAAAGATCCCGCTCCAAAATGCGCAACACAGGAGGAATGGAATCCTCACGGGAGGAAAGCAGTAGCTTTTCCACCTCCGAATTGGCGGCGTTTGCCAGCTTGTACAGCTTTTTGGCGGTTTCCGCCACGCATTGAAAGTGGGGAAGTCTTGAAAAGAAGGTGTCAGCGCACAGCGTTACGCTTACACAGTCCGCCTGCTTTACGATCTCCAATAAAACGGCGTATTCCGGTACTGTAAAGCTGGTAAAGGAGTCGATATAAACGTGACAGCCCCCAAAAAAGCGATGCTCCTTCAACACCTTTGACAGACGCATGAGCTTGTCCTCGGTGTCCTCCTCACAGCAGCTTTCCAAAGCAGAACGGTACGCTGCATCGATCAGAGCAAGATCGTTGAGCTTTTTTGCCAAAGGGGAGGCGGGGTCTAATTTTTGAGCAGCGTCCTCTAAAAGGGAGCCGTCAACACCGCCTGCCCGAAGCTCCGATAGGGTTTGCAGCATCAAAGCCGTCATAGCGGTATCCTCGGCAGCGTATTTCCCGTATTGTGAAAGCATAGGAGAAAGGGTGCGAAGGGTGTTCCACATCAACAAAGTGCGCACACCGCCGCTGACCGTGGGTTTCGTCACGCCGCCGAATTTGCGAAAGACGTCCTCCGCAAGCCTTGAAAAGTTTACGGTTTCAAAGTAGAGCCCCGCATTTTCGGGGAGCTTTGCGGGGATATCCCGCTCGCTGATGTAAGCCTGCTGCTCGGGAATCAGCAAAAAAGAGCGCACGCCGTTTTCAATATCCTTGCGGATAGAATCGATCAAAATTTCGGTTTTTCCGGAGCCGGAGGGACCGCAAATCAGCTTCAGCATACACTCACTCCTTTCTTTCTTCTTTCAGTTCCAGATTTCTCTCTATTGTTTTTCGCCCTCTCCAAGCATATGCCCGCATGGAAAATTCCCCGTCGGAGAGGTGCTCCAAAACGGCGCCTGTCAAATGACCGATCGGTTCCTCGTTAAAAAACGGAATGGGCGAATAGACGGTTCCGTTTTTCTTTGCTTGTATTGTGTGGGGGCAGACCTCCTGACAGGTATCACACCCCCAAACCAACGGGTGAGAGCGAAGCCAAGCTTTCTCCGCTTCGTTTAGTTCTCCCTTTTTTTGCGTTAGGGAAGAAAGGCAGGGACAGCCTTTTTCGGTCATGGAACACGCCCGACGACATGCTCCGCAATCCAAACAGGTACGGATCTCCTTACTCACGGCGGGAATGATGGCATCGGTGATGATCTCCCCCAAAAAGACGTAAGAGGAGTATTTTTCCGTGATCAGCAATCCGTTTTTTCCAATCACCCCAAGCCCTGCTTTGGCGGCGGCATCGATCTCGTTAATGGGAGAATGATCTGCAAATGCCGCAAAGCGATGTTTGGGAAAGTGTTTGTTCAAAAGCGTCAGGATCTCACCGAATAGATCCTTAAAAAAAAGATGATAATCCCTTGGGACGGCGTATGCGGAAAGATTGCGTGTGGGATCCTCACAAAAAGGGGTATAATAAGGAATGGCAAGCATCACCACACTGCCGGCGTCAATCCCTTCCTTTTCCAAAAGGTATGGCTTTGTCAGAAGACACGCCTCCAAGGGCAGGGGAGCAAAGCAATCAATCTGCTTTTTTTCTAAAAAATCCGACAAAAATGAAAACATCTCTTTCTCTTTCTGCTTTTTTATGCTATAATATAAAGGGTATGATTTATACTTCTTGTTTACAGTATCATTATATCAAAAGTGCAGAAAAAAAACAAGATATCCCGATATTTTTCAAGCTTTTTTTCTGCCATCTTCAAACGTCTGTCACATTCGGGCAGTATAATGTTTGTAACGAGTCGGAAGTAGATTCCGAAGAATTGGAGGTTTTGATATGTTAGACGATCAAAATTCACAATACGAGCACGACCCTGGTAAAGGACAGGAGAATATCGACGGCAATACCGAAAATAAGACGTATAGCTATGTCTTTTCCGACGGCTTTTACAACAATGAAAACGAAAATAGACTGTCTCCCAAGCAAAAAAAGAGCAGGACAGGCTTCCCCTTTGCGGTAATGATCACCTTGTGCGTTTGCATTGCCTTTGTAGGTGCGTTCGGCGGATCTGTTTTTGTCAACTATCTTTTTAAGATCAATGACAAGGATCTGCAAGACACGGAAGAGACCCAACTGCAAAACGTACTGTCCGATAACCCCGAGGAGATCCTTTCCCGTGTGGATTCCGAGGAATCTGTTTACGGCTCGGCAGGAGAAGACGTTTTTGCCGTATCGGGCGTGGTGCGCAAGGTGCAGAACGCCGTGGTAGTGATCGATGTCGTTTCCTCCGGCAGCGCTTACGGAAATGCAAGCACGGGGGCGGGCAGCGGAGTGATCATCTCCAAGGATGGGTATCTTCTCACCTGCAACCACGTTGTGGAGGGCGCAAGCTCTGTCAAGGTGACCCTCAATTCCGGCGAAGTGTATCAAGCGACCTTGGTTGGAAGCGACGAGAGCAGCGATCTGGCTGTTTTAAAGATCGATCCGGGTGAAAAAGAGCTGACCTACGTTCAGCACGGCAGAAGCGAGCATCTTGTGGTGGGCGAGGAGGTCGTTGCCATCGGTAACCCCTTGGGGACTTTGGGCGGAACCGTTACCACGGGAATTATCAGCGCAACCGAGCGAAACATTCAAATGAGCGACGGCAGTGTTATGACCCTGATCCAAACCGATGCGGCGATCAACTCCGGAAATTCCGGTGGGGGACTGTTCAATCTTGACGGAGATCTTGTGGGGATCGTTAACGCAAAATATTCCGCCAGTGGAGTTGAGGGCTTGGCATTTGCAATTCCAATCGATTCCGCATACGTTGTGGAGCTGGATCTGATCCAATACGGCTACGTCAGAGGCGTGGTGGATCACGGACTTTCCATTACCGAAATTTCACAGAACGATTGGAGCTATTACAAAAACTATTACTACTATAACTACGGCATCAGCGAGCCGGGACTTTATATCAACAGCTCCGAATACACCGGGGAGCTTCAATATCTGGATCGCATCGTTTCGGTTAACGGTGTCGAGATTTCCACCAAACAGGAGTTTGAATCGGAGATCGATCGGTGTGCCGTTGGAGACAAGGTGACCGTCGTGGTCCTGCGGAACGGGGTTAGAGTCACGGTTTCCCTGACGTTGCAGGAATACGTTCCCGAAAGATTGAAGGATCTGAATCGGTGACACCCAAAGAAAGGACGTAATTTGCATGTATCATATCTTAGTTGTTGACGATGAATCCCGTATCCGTTCCATTATACGCAAATATGCGGAGTTTGAGGGGCACAAGGTGACCGAGGCGGCAGACGGTATGGAAGCCGTGCTTTTGTGCCGCAAAAACCAATATGATCTGATCATTATGGATATTATGATGCCCGAGCTGGATGGGTTTTCGGCTTGCAGAGAGATCCGCAAGATCAGCGAAACGCCTATCATCATGCTTTCCGCAAGGGGCGAGGAATACGACCGCATCAACGGCGTTGAGGTGGGGATCGACGATTACGTTGTCAAGCCCTTTTCTCCCAAGGAGCTGATGTTGCGCATCGATGCCATTATGAAAAGAGTGAAAACGCCGTTTTCCGATCCCGGTGTTACGCAACGTCCCAACGTGGTCATCGAGCTTGACGGCGGAGGCTTGCGGGCGGATATGACTGCAAGGCTTGTGTTCATTGACGGCGAGCGTGTGGAGATGTCTCCAAAGGAATACGATCTGTTTTTCTATCTTCTTTCCAACCGCAATATTGCGCTCTCCCGTGAAAAGCTTTTATGCGAGGTGTGGGGCTACGATTTCTACGGCGATGCCCGCACCTTGGATACCCACATCAAGCTTTTACGCAAGAGCCTTGGCAGATACAGTCGTTACATCGTCACCCTCAGAGGTGTTGGATACCGATTTGAGGAAGTATGAGTAATAGAATAAAAAGAAGCTCCACAGGGATCAGTATCCGCTGGAAGCTGGCTGTCTATCTTGCGGTGTTCATTGCCTTGGTGCTGGTGGTGATCTGGATCTTCCAGGTCTATCTTTTGAACACCTTTTACGAATACACCAAGGAAGCGGAGCTTACCTCCTCAGCAGCAGAGCTGGCGACGCACTTGAACGATAAGGATCTTTCCTTGATTGCACATCGCTATGCGGTGGATTGCACCATGTCCGTTGGTATCTATCGGTTGGATGAGACCGAGGCGGTCCCGTTGGCGAACGTAGACGCAACGGGAGAAAAGGGAATGAATTTTTCCAATGAAATGCTGACGGACCTATATAAATTGGCAAAGGATAACGGGGGCACGTACCTTGGCAGAGGAAGGTTCGTTTTCGGGGAGGGCTTTGAAGAGGATCAGGTGATGCCGTTCTTCGAGGCCATGCCCAATCACGGACGAAATCCTTATTATCCTCACAGTCTGCGCTTGATGTGCGTCAAACTGGTGGAAAACGATCACGGCAACTATCTCATTCTGCTCAACGCAGGCTTGCAGCCCTTGGACTCTACCGTTCAAACGCTGCAAACACAGTTTGTTTGGATCACGGTCATTCTTCTTTTAGGTGCTGTGATCATGGTCTTTCTTTTGTACCGCCACATCTCCTCACCCCTTGTTTCTATGAACAATGCCGCCAAGCAGCTGGCTCGTGGAAAATACGACGTTACCTTTTCGGGCAAGGGGTACAGCGAAACACGGGAGCTTGCGGATACGCTTAACTATGCTTCCCACGAGCTTTCCCGATTGGATCGCTTGCAAAAGGAGTTGATCGCCAATATCTCACACGATCTGCGTACTCCGCTTACAATGATTAAGGGGTACAGTGAGGTGGTCAGAGATATTCCCGGCGAAAACACACCGGAAAATATGCAGGTCATTATCGACGAGACCACACGGCTTTCCGAATTGGTCAACGATCTGTTGGATCTTTCCCGCATTCAATCGGGAGCAAGAAAGGCGGATAAGGAATTCTTTGATCTGACCTTGGCACTCGAGGAGACTATCAAGCGGTGCGATACCTTTGTGAGACACCGGGGATACGTGATCGAAACGAGCCTTTGTGACGCTGCCTCGGTATACGCCGATCGGGGAATGATCTTACAGGTGCTGTATAATCTTATCAATAACGCCATCAACTATACAGGCGAGGATAAAAGGATCACAGTGACACAATCCGTCACTCCCAGAGGGACCGTGCGCATCAGCGTTCGGGATACGGGTGAGGGAATCGAGGCGGATCAGATCCCTTTGATCTGGGACCGCTACTATAAGGTGGATAAGGTCCATCGCCGTGCCATGATCGGCACAGGATTGGGACTTTCCATCGTCAAGGAGATTTTAGAGCTTCACGGTGCGGCTTACGGTGTCAACAGTACCGTAGGCGAGGGCTCGGAGTTTTGGTTCGAGCTTCCCGTGCTTGCCGAAAGAGCATTACCGCAAATCAGTAAAACGGAGGATTGACCTTTTGAATTTATCGACTGTTTCCTTGCTCAAATGTCCTATCTGCTCGGCGCAAATGCAGGCTGACGATACGGGCAAGAGCGTTCGCTGCAAGGGAGAGAAGCCTCATTGCTATGATCTTTCCCGCTCGGGATACCTCAATCTCACACACCCCAAGGACGGCGTGGGAGATTCCAAGGCGGCAGTACAAGCCAGACGTCTGTTTTTGTCGGGTGGGTACTACAAGCCGCTTTCCGATCGCATCAATCAAATTTTAGAGGAGCAGTGCGTTCATTCGGTGCTTGATGCAGGCTGCGGCGAGGGGTATTACACCAACCGTATGCAAAACGGCAAGCGTGAGGTGCTGGGTATTGATCTTTCCCGTGACGGGATCGATGCCGCCGCACGGTATGCAAAGCAAAATCAAACCGGGGTTTGCTTTGCCGTAGGAAGCATTTTTACACTTCCCGTGCAAGCAGAAGCCTTTGATGCCGTTACCAATTTGTTCGCCCCCTGCGCAGAGCAGGAGTTTTTACGGGTACTGAAGCCCGGGGGTACATTGATACTTATCGGTGCAGGGGAGCGCCATCTGTTTGGATTGAAGGAGACCTTATATGAGGATCCTTATCTCAATCCCGGCAGGGCAGATCTTCCCGCACAGATGCGGCAGATCGACCGCCAACGGCTGACTTATACCATCAACGTCGAGGGGGAAGAACAAATTGCGGCACTGTTTTCCATGACACCTTATTATTGGCGCACGTCCGAGGCGGATAAACAAAAGCTTCACGGATTGACGTCGCTCCAAACCCAGGTGGATTTTGATATATATCTTTTCAGGAAGGACCCGATACAATGAAGATTTCCGTTTGTATACCCATGTATAATGAAAAGCGCATTATTGCTTCTACTGCACGCACTCTGTCAGAGTATATGTCGTCGCATTTTTGTGATTACGAGATCCTTTTTTGCAGTGACGGAAGCACCGACGGATGTGACCGTGCAGTGGAGGAGCTGTGCCTTCCTTGCGTGCGTGTGATCTCTTATCAGCCCAATCGGGGGAAGGGATACGCCGTCCGCACGGCAATGCTGGAAGCAAAGGGCGACGTGCGCATTTTTACCGATGCCGATCTGGCGTACGGCACCGACGTGATCGGGCGGATCGTCACCGCTTTTGCCGAGCATTCCGATGCCGACATGGTCTTTGGCTCCCGTAATCTGGATAAGGACGGATACGAGGGATATACCTTGGTCCGCAAGCTGGCTTCCAAAGCCTATCTTCGCCTGCTTTCTCTGGCAGGAGGATTCCGTTTGTCCGATTCCCAATGTGGGTGCAAAGCGTTTTCCGGCGCTGCGGCGGAGAAGATCTTCTCCCGACTTGAAGTCAACGGCTTTGCCTTTGATTTCGAGGCGATCCTATGGGCTATGAAAATGAAAATGAAGATCTGCGAGATCCCCGTCAAGGTGATCAATCACGGAGAAAGCAAGGTCCGTCTTTTGAGGGATTCATTGCAAATGATGAAGGATCTGCGCAAGATGCGGAAACGGATCCGCAAGACCGAAATATGAAGGACAACGAGGGAAGATAATGAAAGTATTGATCGCATACGCCTCAAAAAACGGTACGGTTGCCGATTGCGCCCGTCGGTTAGAGGCGCAGTTGAAGAATATCGACGTGACCTTGGCTGATCTTTCTTTGGAAAGCCTCGATGCTTCTCAATACGATCTGGTGATCACAGGCTCGTCGGTTCGTTTTGGAAAGCTGTTAAAGGCAGAAAAAGCTTTTTTACAGGAGCAAAAAGCTGCTTTGCTCCAAAGACCCCTGGCTCTTTTCCTTTGTTGTGGATATGCGCATGAATATGAGTATTACAGGGAAAAACTATTTCCAGAGGAGCTGACCCTTCACGCATATCAAAGCCTGTATTTTGGCGGAAGCCTGAAAAAAGAGGGGCTTGGCTTTTTTGAAAAAATGGTGGTGAGGGCGATGCGCTCCTCCATCATTGAGAGTGAGATCGATGATGGAGAATACACCCCGTCGCTTCCTGCAATTCTGCCCGAAAATATTGAAATTCTCGCCACATATACCCGTTTGGAAATAGCAAAATTACTGAATAAATAGATATATTGCACAATTTGTATCCTATATTTTAGTTCTTCTTTTGCTATTTTTATATCCCAAAAAAGTGTTGACAAAGCACCCAAAATATGCTATAATATCATGGTGACCGAAAGGGACAAGACCCATTAGCTCAGATGGCAGAGCACATGACTTTTAATCATGGTGTCCGGAGTTCGACTCTCCGATGGGTCACCAACAAAGAGGGGCAACGCATTGCGTTGCCCCTCTTTGTTGGTGACCCATCGGAGGATTAGGGTAGAAACTCTTCCAATCTGAACGATTGGAGAAAGCCGCCTTTGGCGGCTTTTTTCGACGTCTCCGATGGATTTTACATTATTGTGCATATAGAT
>JAFTMU010000074.1 GCA_017452215.1 Clostridia bacterium | reverse complement strand
GATTGCGGGTCCCTCGGCATAATACAGCTCCATGCCGATCTTGACGAAGGGCTTTTTGCCGGTGAATTGATCTAAAAATGCAAAGGTCTTTTCTGCGCTGTCAAAGTCGCAGGCGATGATTACGTCTTTTCCCATGTTCTTATCTCCTGTTCTTTCTATACTTCTTTATGCAATGCCGATGATATCGCTCAAGGAGCTGATACCGTATTTTTCCATCGCACGGGGCAGATCCCGAACGATATCTCTTGCGGCAAAGGGATTGACTAGGTTTGCCGCTCCAACCTGTACGGCGGTAGCGCCTGCCAGCATCATTTCGATGACGTCCTCGGCGCTTGCCACTCCGCCCATACCCACCACGGGGATCTTGACGGCGTGGGCGACCTGGTAGACCATTCGCACCGCTACGGGGAAAATGGCAGAGCCCGAAAAGCCGCCCATCTTATTGGCGATGACGGGGCGTTTGGTGCGCAGATCGATGCGCATGCCCAAAAGGGTGTTGATCAGGCTGACGCCGTCGGCTCCCGCCTCCTCGCAGGCTTTGGCGATGGAAACGATGTCGGTGACGTTGGGGGAAAGCTTGATGATCACGGGCTTTTTGGTCACCGCCTTGACGGCTCTTGTGACCTCTGCCGCCGCCTCGGGGGACGTGCCAAAGCTCATGCCGCCGCCATGGACGTTGGGGCAGGACACGTTGACCTCCAGCCAACCCACCTGCTCCTCTTTCTCCAATTTTTCGCAGGTGTAGGCGTAATCCTCCACCGAAAAGCCACTGACGTTTGCCATAACGGGCTTATGGAAGCACTGCTTCAATTTGGGAAGCTCCTCGGAGATGACCTTCTCCACCCCGGGATTCTGCAAGCCCACGGCGTTGATCATACCCGCCGTGCACTCGGCGATGCGGGGGGTGGGGTTGCCGAAACGGGGATCCTTGGTGGTTCCCTTAAAAGAGAACGTACCCAAGCAGTTGATATCGTACAATTCGGCAAACTCATAGCCGTAGCCAAAGCAGCCACTGGCGGGAATGATGGGATTGTCCATCTCGATTCCGCAGAGTGTAACCTTTAATTCTGCCACAGGATCTCCTCCTTTCTCAGCACGGGGCCCTCCTTGCAGATGCGCTTGTAGCCTGTGACCGTCTTGCAGGAGCAACCCATGCAGGCGCCAAAGCCACAGCCCATGCGCTCCTCAAAGCTGAACTGCCCCGAGGTGGTGCTTGTTTTATATACGGCTTTGAGCATGGGCTCGGGGCCGCAGGTGTAAAAATAGGTGTAGTCCAAATTCTTCATTACGTCGGTAACAAAGCCCTTCTCCCCCATGGAGCCGTCGGCGGTCGCCACAAAAACACGGGCGCCCAGCGCTTCAAACTCCTCACGGTAAAAGACCTCGTCTGCCTTGTTGAAGCCCAGCACAACGCTGACCTCCTTGCCCTCCCGGATCAGCTGCTTTGCAAGCATATACAGGGGAGGAACACCGACGCCGCCACCCAGCAAGAGGGGACGCTCCCCCGAAAGGGTAAGATCGTAGCCGTTGCCAAGTCCCGTCAGAAGGTCCAGCTCCTCGCCCGCTTGCATGCGGCTGAGTTGCTCGGTTCCCTTGCCTACGATCTTGTAAAGCAGTGTCAGCACGTTGCCCTCGCAGTCGCAGACCGAGATGGGACGGCGCAAAAATTTGCCTTCCAAAAGAATATTGACGAACTGTCCCGATGCGGTGATGGGAGAGGTGTCCCCCTCCAGGCGAAGCTTCATCACCGTCTCGGTCAAGTGTGTGTTTTCAATGATACGAAACAGACCTTGCTTCATGTGTCTTCTCCTTTCGGGGACGCCTTACGCATCAATGGTAGAAATGGTCTGGGTGTTTTCCTCCAGCACGTCCAAAAGTACCCGAATGGTATCCAACGCCGTGAAGAGGTTGACGTTGTTCTCGGTAGCGCACAGGCGGATCTCCTGACCGTCGTGCATCTGCTCGATGCCGCCGATGTCACGGGTGTTGATGACGTACTCGATATAGCCCTGGCGGAGTGCCTCGGGGATCTCGTCGCTGCCGTCGCTGATCTTTTTGAGCACGTGAGTGCGAATGCCGTTGGCTTTGAGGAATTTTGCCGTTCCCTCGGTTGCCTGAATGTTAAAGCCGAGGTTATAGAAGCGGCGAATGAGGGGCAGAGCCTCCTCCTTATCCTTATCGGCGATGGTGGCAAGAACGGTGCCGTAGTTTTGCAGCTTCATGCCCGATGCCTGCAGTGCCTTGTAAAGCGCACGGTTGAGCTTATCGTCATAGCCGATCGCCTCGCCGGTGGACTTCATCTCGGGGGAGAGATATGCGTCAAGACCACGGATCTTGTTGAAGGAGAACACGGGTACCTTGACGTACCAGCGCTTCTTTTCGGCGGGGTAAATATCGAAGATGCCCTGCTCCTTGAGACTCTTGCCCAGGATCACCTCGGTGGCGATATCCGCCAAGCTGTACCCCGTCGCCTTGGAAAGGAACGGAACGGTACGGGAGGAACGGGGGTTGACCTCGATGATAAACACGTTATCGTTTTTATCCACGATGAACTGAATGTTATAAAGACCGATGATGCCGATGCCAAGACCCAGCTTCTTTGCATATTGCAGAATGATGCCCTTGACCTTGTCGGAAATGCTGAACGTGGGGTAAACGCTGATGGAGTCGCCCGAGTGGATACCCGTGCGCTCGACCAGCTCCATGATGCCGGGGACGAACACGTCTCTGCCGTCGCAGATAGCGTCGACCTCTACCTCCTTACCCTGAATGTAGTGGTCTACGAGAACGGGCTTGTCCTCGTCTATTTCAACGGCGGTCTTAAGATATGAACGAAGCTGATCCTCATTACCTACTATCTGCATTGCGCGTCCGCCGAGAACGAAGCTGGGACGAACGAGAACGGGGTATCCGATCTCCGCAGCCGCCGCGATACCGTCCTCGATCTTGGTTACCGCACGGCCCTTGGGCTGGGGAATACCGAGCTCGGAGAGGAGCTTTTCGAATGCGTCTCTGTTCTCAGCTCTGTCGATGGCGGCACAGTCGGTACCGAGGATCTCAACGCCGCGGTCGGTGAGAGGCTGAGCGAGGTTGATGGCAGTCTGTCCGCCGAGGGAGGCGATAACGCCCTCGGGACGCTCAAACTCGATGATATTCATAACGTCCTCGGGAGTGAGGGGCTCGAAATAGAGCTTGTCGGCGGTGGTGTAGTCGGTGGATACCGTTTCGGGG
>JAFTMU010000073.1 GCA_017452215.1 Clostridia bacterium | reverse complement strand
CCAGATGGTCACGGGAAGGGTCTCGGACTCGTGCTTGAGCTTTGCGACCTCCCACTCCTCCATTTTGGACAGAGTTTTGAGCGAGCACTTCTTTTGATTGATCTTGGTGACAGGAAGATAGCTCCACTCTACACGCACCTGCCGTGCTCCCAGAGCATAGCATTCCTCCACGAGCATACGGACGAACTCGGGCTGATCCAAGGATGCACGGATGATGACGTCCTGCCCCTTTTGTATATTGCCCCCCTTTTGGGCAATGAGGCGGGCGTAATTTCTTAAAATTGATTTCTTCATATCTTTTTCTCCATTCCTTGATTTGATACTATCTTTACCATTATTATACACGCAGAGCCATTATTTGTCAATTATCCGAAAAAAGTTTCACAAAAAAGATATTATTGCCAAGGTTTCAGTGCGCCGATTTCTACTGTTTAAAAAAATATCGGCAAATATTTTGTTTTTTGTTGACTTTTGGGAAAAAGTATGCTATGATATAGTATGTAAAATATCCAAGTGGAGGTTTTCATCATGAAGCATATCGAAACCATTGAGACTCGCAACCTCTGCGAGAGCGCAAAGAACGGCGGTTGCGGCGAATGCCAAACTTCCTGCCAGTCCGCTTGCAAGACCAGCTGCGGTATTGCTAACCAACAGTGCGAAAACACCAAGGAAAGCAAGTAATTTCTTTGTAAAAATGCCGCCGTCGGGCGGCATTTTTACTGTATTCCCCCAAAGTACATCGATTTTATCAAAGGAAGTATAACGTATGATACATCAATATCAGCTCGGCGGATACAATATCGTTCTTGATTCCGCCTCGGGCGGTGTGCACGCTGTGGACGAGGTGGCGTATGACGTCATCGCCCTGTTTGAGGCACACTCCAAAGAGGAGATCCTTCTCTCCCTTGAAAAAAAATATGCCGACCGTGAAGATATCTCTCCCCGTGACATTGAGGAATGCTATGAGCAGGTGCTCTCTCTCAAGGAGGCAGGCAAGCTCTTTGCCCCCGACACCTTTGAGGGCATGGCGGGACATCTGAAAGCCAAGACCTCGGGAGTGATCAAGGCACTCTGCTTGCATATTGCTCACACCTGTAATCTCAACTGCGCCTACTGCTTTGCAAGTCAGGGAAAATATCACGGCGACAGAGCCGTGATGAGCTTTGAGGTGGGCAAGCGTGCCCTGGACTTTTTGGTGGAGAACTCGGGTACGAGACGAAACCTTGAGGTAGACTTTTTCGGCGGTGAACCTCTGATGAACTTTGACGTGGTCAAAAAGCTGGTTGCCTACGCTCGCTCCATTGAAAAAGAAAAGGGCAAGAATTTCCGCTTTACCCTGACCACCAACGGGCTCTTGATCGACGACGACGTGATCAATTTTGCCAATCGGGAATGCAGCAACGTGGTGCTCAGCCTTGACGGCAGACGTGAGATCCACGACCGCTACCGTGTGGACTATGCAGGAAAGGGCTCTTGGGAGCGGATCGTGCCCAAGTTCCAGAAATTGGTGGAAGCCAGAGAGGGCAAAAACTATTATATGCGGGGGACCTTTACCCACGCAAATCCCGATTTTCTCAAGGATATTCAACAGATGCTGGATCTCGGCTTTACGGAGCTGAGCATGGAGCCTGTGGTCACCTCCCCCGGCGACCCCTCGGAATTGACCGAGGAGGATCTGCCCGTCGTATTGGAGCAATACGAAAAGCTGGCGGAATTGATGTTGGAAAGAGACAAGGCGGGCAAGCCCTTTACCTTTTATCACTACATGATCGATCTGACCGGCGGTCCTTGCATCTACAAGCGGATCTCGGGCTGTGGATCGGGTACCGAATATATGGCGGTAACTCCTTGGGGCGATCTCTACCCCTGCCATCAGTTTGTTGGCGAGGAAAAATTTAAGCTGGGAGACATCTGGAACGGTGTGACCAACACCGAGACCCAGTGCGAATTTGCTGCCTGCAACGTCTATGCACGTCCCGATTGCCGTGACTGCTGGGCAAAGCTCTACTGCTCCGGCGGCTGCGCCGCAAACGCTTACCACTCCACGGGCAGTGTTACGGGCGTTTACAAATACGGCTGTGAGCTCTTCCGCAAGAGAATGGAATGCGCCATTATGGTACAGGTAGCACGGACGCTGCAAAAAAAGCAGGATGGCGCACAATGAGAACGCCGATCTGCGATTTTGTTCGGCGGTATGCCGACAGCCGCTCCCTACGCCTGCATATGCCCGGGCACAAGGGCAAGGGTCCCTTGGGGCTTGAAGCCTTAGACATTACCGAAATTCAAGGCGCTGACGAATTGTTTGATGCCACGGGCATCATCAAGGAAAGCGAGGAAAATGCGGGGCGGATCTTTGGTGCGCACACTTTTTACTCTACGGAAGGCTCGTCTCTGTCGATCCGTGCGATGCTTTATCTTACCCTGCTTTATGCAAAGGAGCAGGGTCGTGAGTGCCTGATCTGGGCAGGACGCAACGCCCACAAAACCCTTTTGAGCGCTTTGGCGCTATTGGACATGGACGTGCAGTGGATCTGCTCCTCACAAAAGTCCTCCTATCTCTCCTGCCACGTTACGGCAAAGGACCTGGACGAGATGCTGGACGGGGCACAAAGAAAGCCTGTGGCGGTCTATCTCACCTCCCCCGACTATCCGGGACAGCTTGCTGACGTGGGCGGCATTGCCAAGGTGTGCCACCGACACGGGGTGCTGCTTTTGGTAGACAATGCCCACGGGGCATATTTGAAATTTCTCTCCCCCTCCCTCCATCCCATGGATCTTGGGGCAGACATGTGCTGTGATTCCGCTCACAAAACGCTCCCTGCGCTGACGGGAAGCGCCTATCTGCACGTCTCTCACCATGCTCCAAAGCAGCTTTGGGAAAATGCAAAAATCGCTCTGTCGCTCTTTGCCTCCAACAGACCCTCCTATCTGATCCTTCAATCCTTTT